>NZ_JBSFPX010000008.1:0-87622 GCF_053588415.1 Mycobacterium sp. NPDC003449 | reverse complement strand
GTGCCCTGGTGGCCAATGGCCGGGCATGAGCGTGTAGGGGCTGTGAGAGCCGTTCAGCCCGTGTAGGTATCGAGCAGATCGTTCACGTGATCGCACAGGGCCTGTGCGGTTGCTATATCCAACCGCCATGTCCACTGGCCATCAGGACCACCCATTGCTCGTCTGATCACGATGTACTCATCGATGACCTCGATCGTGATCACGTCGGATGCCGAGCTGATCGTGTTCACGACCCGACCTCGCTGGCATCGACAAGGAGGTCCGCCAACTTGACGGCATCGGATTCCGACAGGGCCAAGGTGAAGCCCGTTGGGTGCACTATCTCCACGACGTGACGCACCCGTGTGACTGTGGGTAGTCGGTGGTTGCGGCATCGACGGGAACGATTACGGGTACGGCCAGGGCAGCCTTCGACCGAGCACGGCACCGAGCTGTTACGTCGTCTAGATGCCATTGAACGCCTTCACGATCCATCCCGACTCTTGGCCCGATAGCACTACACGGGCGCGACCCTTACTCAGGATCAGGGTGTTGTCGGGGCCAGGCTCAACAGTGACAGGCTTACCCGCTGCCACCATCACGGTTGATGGTGTGGCATCGCGGCCTGCCTCATGCATGGACTTCAGCACTCGCGCGAGGTATCGGGCATCGGTGTCGTTGAACTTGATGGCGGGGCGTTCGCCGACACGAACACCCCCGTCGGTGATCTTGATAGTCAATTGGTTCTCCATAGATGTTTGGGTGGCGCCGTCCCCGCCGCTACGGCGCCTGCGCAGCTGGTGTTGCGCACCCGGCTCCTGGCGACATTCATCGCTGGCGGGCGGGAAGTTCTCAGGTGAGCGATTCGGCCGCGTCCACGAGGACGTTGGCAATCTCGTAGGCCAAGTGGCCAGGGATGACGACACGGGTACGGCGCCCGCTAGGTCGGCGCTTCAGCAGATAGAGGGCATCCCCGCCCGCCGAGATACCGACAGCGAGGTTGCCGCCATCGGGGGTTGGGAACACGCCTCGCTCGTGGTACATGGGTTCATCCATCGGACCACCGCGCGTGGCTAGGTGTCGCGGCCGTGCTGGTACGGGTGACGGTTACGTGGATGGTTTCGCCGTTCAGTCGGGCAAGCCAGCCCGTACCGTCCACCCGTAAGGGCAAGCTTTCAATGTGGCCGTCGTGAGCCACGGCGATAGCAGTAGGTATCACAAGGTTGTTCCTAACTTGATTGCTGGCCATGCCGAGATGGGCGGCCACTACTAGAGATGAATGTTTAGAGATGGTTGCTGAACTAGGTGGTGGTTGGTTGGGGCGCCTTGCGCCCATTCCGCCGGTGAGCCGTAGGCGAACTAGCCCGCACGGTGCGCGCCGCAGGCGCAGTGCGGGGTGTCTCCCCGTCGACAACGAGAGATGGCCACACCCCGAATTATTGGAGGGCCACTGCATCACTTCTGCACTGTTACGAGCGCTGGCGCGCTCGGCGGGCCATAAGCGCAGCAAGCTGCGCCACTTCGTAACGGCAACGTCCAACATCAAAATGAAGAAGACGACGTTGAAGCTGGGGCACGCTCGATACGGGACCTTCCACACCCAAAAAGAGGATTCACCTCCACGCGCCCTAGGGGCGCGGTACGTGGTTGTTTTCGCTTTCGCTGTATGGAGTGTTGCGTTGTCGACGTGGTTGGGTTGGCATCGTGTTGAGCAATGCCTGTCATGGCCTACCTGGTGGGCAGAAACCGTCAAGTAGGACACGGGGGGGTTACTACAAGGGGGGGGTCTCGTGTCCCACCTCAGTTAGGTGGCCTGCCAGCGGCCGTCTACGAACTGGCCACCCGACGATCTTTTAGCGCGGTTAAACGCTTTGATCGCAGCGCCCTCGGTCGGCCACTCGCCATACTTGGCGAACAACTCTTTGCCAACCCTGTTCGCCGATTCGATACGCACCAGGTCGGGATCGTTGACGACTCGCCCGAACAGGTCGGCGCGCTTCTGGTAGGTCTCCTCGGTGCGCTGTCGGGTATCGGCCTTCTCATTCAACAGTGACCACGTAGCCGATGAGCGACCCCACTCCGCTTGCAGCAGTAGATCCCTGTTCCCGTGATCGTTGGATCGGATAGCGACAGCCCGCGTGTTCGGTTCAGTGACATCGTGGATGTGGATGTTGAGGCGCTCCCAGGCTTGATAGACCGTGCTGCCCATCACTCCCGTGGGTGTGTACCGGCCGGACATCGCCTCGGAGTTCTTCGCGCTGTGGGCAATCATCAGTACCGTGGTGCCGTTCTCGGCGATCTCGGCCAGTGGTTGGCACAGCTCGCGGGCGGCGTCATCATCGCCGATCTTGCGGGCGCCTAACGTGCCTGTCAGGTTGTCCAGGATCATTAGCCGCGCCCCTTTGGCCTGCCCCTCGTATAGCCGCCAGTCCAAAGGGTTGAACTTGGCAATGCCTACCCGCGATTCAGGTACGCCATGCTCGCGCATTCGTAGACCCCAGCGTCGGGTCTCGCCAGCGTCGGTGGAGATGACCATCACGGGGCCGTGGTCGACCACCTCGGAACCGCAGAACTCATTGTCACCCTTGGCAATCGCCGCTGCCATGGCCGCCACGAGTCGAGTCTTGCCGACCGTGGGCTTGCCGCTCACGCTGTTGGTCGCCGAATGCAGCAGCCCATCAATGATGAAGTCGGGTTCGTCCTCGGCCAGGTCGGCCCAATACTCGAATGGCTGGAAAGGCGCGGACCACATCACCGCCACCACCCGTTGACGATGTCCACGTAGTCGAACCGTCCAAGATCCGATTCGTTCATCGCCGCGATGGCGCGCAACTCACCCTCCGTGTGCTCACTCACTACGGTTGTCTCCTAACTGATTTCGCACGGGTAGCGGTGCTGTAGGCGCCAATGCACGCAGCGTTGATCGGTGCATACTGGCCCCCAGTTGCCCGTATCAACGGGCAGGCTGATGTCATCGGGTGCGACGTCACGACCTTCCTCAAGGACATCGTCAACACTGGGCTGCTCGATGGTCGTGTCGTATGGGTCGTCCACGCTATTCCGACGCTCCAGCTCGGTCGGCTCCGTCTCCAGCATCACGAAGCTCATCGAGCAGCCTGCGGCCTTTGCGGTTACGGTCGGCCCAGCGGGCCTGACGTTCCCTGCGGCACTGCGGGCATTGCTTCGCTGATGCGATGTACGGGTGTTCACCAGGTTTCTGGCATTGCACAATTCCTCCTCTGCTGTCGTCGACAGGGTGTAGACACTCGCCACCTCGGCGAGCGTGTTGATAGCCGCCGCCCAAGGTTGGACAGCGAAACCTAATCCCCTCGTGTTTGGGGACAATCTGATACGCACCAACGGCTCAGGCATCGCCACTGGGAACCGTCGTGGCCGGCGAACATCGGTGTCTCGGATGTACGGCCCCGCTTCGGGATCACGGTCGATCCGATGCGTGTGGGAGATCTTCTGGTTGGCGAACATGCCCTGAATGCAAGCCGCGTAGTGGTCCGCAGCCAGGTCGTAGTGATCCACCCGCACCACCGAGCCGCAGCACGCCAGCGTCACGTACAGGTGCTTAGGCTGCGGCACCAGAGCCTCGATGATGGCTCGGTTCTTGACGGGGCGACGGTTGCTGGTCTTGCGCACCCTGCCGTCAGGGTGGACTTGATACTTCCCAGTGCCAACCCAAGACGATTTCCGCGTAGGTATAATTATACCATTCGTGGGTTTGCTAGGGGGAGCAGTTACACCCATGCCGACCGCCCCGTGTGTGCTGCCGCGTAGCGCTGGAGGATCTCGGCGCGGTCCAGATCGGTGTAGTGCTCCACCAAGCTCAGCAACCGGTTAGCCATCATCGCCAAGCCCAGCGCGGCGTGCTTCTCCGTGAACAGCTCCCACATCAAGTCAGGGTCGCGTAGCTCCAGCGCCGACATGATCGCCACGGCAGCCTCGGTTGGTGTCGCGGTCACAGGGCCTGCACCCCGATTTCACTGTCAACCACAGCTTTCGGAGGTATTAGCGGGTGCGCGAAGTCGCAGTTGCTCGGCCTAATACATTTCCGCCACGACCCGGACGGAGTCCGATCAGGGAACGTCGCCACAATCGGCGCGCAACGGGGGCACGGCGGGTGGATTGTCACCCACTGGTCGCCGTGGTCCTGATGCGCCCACGCCGCCTGAGCGGCACAGCGGTCACACAATCCTGTGGAGCGATAGTGATCCCGAACCCGCTGCCAGGTGCGGGCCTGCGACACGGTCTCGGGCACGGCGCTCATCGGGCACCGCCCACGGGACGCAGCAGCTCGCGAAGGCGAGCCTTCTGCGAATCGCTCAGTGGCGGGGCGGCCTCGACCACCTGAGTGGTGTACTCATCGATGCGGGCCAGAATTTCGGCGTCGGATAAAACGGGCATGCGGCGGCACGACCTTCCAGTCGTGCGAACCGCTCTCGCTCGCATTTTGGTGCCGCGCGCACCGCGTTTCGTGTGAGCCGAATGATGCCTAAGGAACCCTAGGCTCGTTTCATCCTATCAGACTCTATTCTGCGCTCCCTTTCGCGTGCTACACGGCGCTCCAGCGCACGCCCGACAGGAAGCACCACAACAGGGTCGGCGCAGCACGGGCGCCGCTGCCAGCCACCGACGCGCAGTTCGTCTGGCGCCGTGAAGCGGGCTGCGATCTTGCGACAGTCACGATTGCGGCACCGCTCCACGATGGTCACCCGCTCCACCTCCACTCGGGGCGGCAGGGCGTCCAGCGTCTTGTAGCCGAGCGTGGGTGTCCAGCCTCCCGCATCCCGATTCCCATCCGCCGCTTTGAAGTTCTCAAACCACGACAGCCAGGTTTCACGTTCGTCTCGCGGCTGCGACAGGCTCACGCTTCACCCCCAAACTTGACGCCTACCGTCTCGGGCTCGAACCCTGGTCCATGCTTTTGGCGGGGCAGAATCGTCACGGTCACGCCCAGTGCCTCCAGGATCGCACGTTGCGCCGACACCGTCAGAGCCTTCCACTGTGCCGCTGCATCGGGGCGTGCTAGCTCTCGTAATGACTCGATATCCACCGTGCGTGCGGCAACATCACGGGCCCTTTGGGCAGCCTCAAGCTCGGGCGTCAACTGGGCAGTGATGCGCTCCAACTGGCGCACTTTGATCTTGCCATCGGCGAATAGGTCGGCAGCCTCATCTAGCCGTCGCTGTATGTCATCAACTAGTTCAGCCGCGCGCCGAGCCTCCTTGTCGTCGCCCATCGCCCAATCCAATGCGTCGGGGCGGGCGAGACGCTTCACGACCGCATCGGCAACTGTCCTGTCGACCAAGTCCTTGGTGCGGCCGACGCAGCCGCGCTTCCCGGCGCATGTGTAGATCGGCGTGCCGTCCCGGGTGCCGTTTCGGCGCGCCACCCGCAGTACCGCACCGCAGACGCCACACGCACCGATCCCGTTGGTGAGCAAGTGCTTGCGGGCGCCAGGGCGTGGGCCTGTGTGGCTGCGGCGCTCAGGCGACGACAGCAAGGCTTTCAGACGGTCGTGCTTGCTGCGTTCAACAATCGCGGGCCAGTCCCCCGCCAACTCAGACCCATCATCGCGGCGGCGGATGCCAGCGTTCGAGTCGCGCGCCACCAACGTCCTGACGGTCGATTTAGCCCATTGGATGGTGGGCGCCTTGCGGCCCCGCCCCTCCAGTCGCTCGCGCGTCTCGGCGGGGCGCTTCAGCCATTGGGCATGTCCAGGCGACGGCTCGCCACGCCCGTTCATGTCTCGGTACAACTCGTTCAACGACTCGCCTGCCAGTAGTCGGTCCACAAGTTCGCGCACCACATCGGCCTCATGGCGGTTCTCAACCTGCTGGGCATGGATACCTTTGCCCACCCGATCCCACCCGTACGGACAGATACCCCAACTCTTGCCACGTCGAGCAAGGTCACCGATGGCCGCAGAGACTCTTTCGGCCTTGACCTCACCCTCCAAAGAGTCGAACGCCGTCATCAAATCAGCCATGCCGCGCCCATAGGCGGTCCGTAGATCCAGGCTCGGCCCTTTGACCGCGATGATGTCGACGTTGTGCCGCCCAAACGTCTCGATGACTTCGGCGCGCTGCTCCCGACTGCGGACGAAACGGGAGGTCTGCCACACCACGAGGTGATCGACAGCGCCAGCTCGCACCAGGTTCCACACGTCCTCATAACCAGGACGATGCAGGCCTTTGGTTGCGGACAGATCGTTGTCTTGCAGCTCGGCGACCACCTCGAAGCCGCGAACCTCGGCGAGCTGGCGCATGTCATTCATCTGGCGTGTGACGCCGACCTCTTCTAGTGATCGGTCGTAACTGATTCGCGCATATAACACAGCGCGTTCACGGCTTGCGGTACCCACCCGTTAAGAATACACTAGCTGCCTGCACTGCGCCGACCTGCACCGGCGTGATCGCGACGCCTCCTGGCCGGCGGTGGCGGCCCAGCTACGCGGCGTCGTGGGCAGCGCGGGCCGGGCCACCCTCCTGGCCACCGCCGCCCTCGCGCTGCGCCAGATCGATCTGGTGATGCGCGCGGTCGCCGACGCCGACGCCGCCCGCCATGAGACCCCGGCCCTGGACACCACCCTCGAACTCGGCCCCGACGGCCATTCGGTTCTCACCCGGCGCTGGTCACGACACCCCGACTGCCCATGTTGAAAACGAATGTTGCCACTTGGATGTGGGCCGTTCAGCGCCGTCGTGGATGATGGTCTCGTGTCTGAGATCAAGCGGGGTTCCGTCGCCAGGAATGCGAAGCTGGCCGGGATGGCAGGCGGGATGGCAGGCCGGGCGGCGCTGGGCTTCGGCAAACGCCTGACCGGAAAATCCAAAGACGAGGTCAGCGCCGATTTGATGGACAAGGCCGCTCAGCAACTGTTCGCCGTGCTCGGTGAGCTCAAGGGCGGGGCGATGAAGGTGGGCCAGGCGCTTTCGGTGCTGGAGGCGGCGATTCCCGAGCAATACGGCAAGCCGTATCGCGAGGCATTGACCAAGCTGCAGCGCGAGGCCCCGCCGCTGCCGGCCGCCAAGGTGCACCGGGTGCTCGACGCGCAGCTCGGCACCAAATGGCGGGACCGGTTCACCTCGTTCGACGACACCCCGGTGGCCTCGGCCAGCATCGGTCAGGTGCACAAGGCGGTCTGGTCCGACGGCCGCGAGGTGGCGGTCAAAATTCAGTACCCCGGCGCCGACGAGGCCCTGCGCGCCGACCTCAAGACGATCCAGCGCCTGGTCGGCGTGTTCAAACAGCTGGCCCCCGGCGTCGACATCCAGGGCATCGTCGACGAATTGATCGAGCGCACCGACATGGAGTTGGACTACCGGCTGGAGGCGCAGAACCAGCGTGCGTTCGCCAAGGCCTACCGCGACGATCCGCACTTCTGTGTCCCGGCCATCGTCGCCAGCGCACCGAAGGTCGTCATCGCCGAATGGATGGACGGCATCCCGATGTCGGTGATCATCCGCGAGGGCACCCCCGAACAGCGCGATCTGATGGGCACCCGGCTCTCCGAACTGACCTTCGACGCACCCAAGCGGCTGCAGATGATGCACGGCGACGCCCATCCGGGGAACTTCATGCTGTTGGCCGACGGGCGGATGGGCGTCATCGACTTCGGCGCGGTCGCGCCGCTGCCCGACGGGTTCCCGACCTCCCTGGGCGAGTGCATCCGGCTGGCCCGGGACAAGAACTACGACGAGCTGCTGCCCACCATGGAGGAAGCCGGTTTCATCCAGAAGGGCCAGGAGGTTTCGATCGAGGAAGTCGACGATATGTTGCGCCAGTACGTCGAGCCGATCGAGGTCGAGGTCTTCCACTACAACCGCCGGTGGATTCAGCGGATGGCGGCAGGCCAGATGGACAACTGGGTGGCCCAGATCAGGACGGCCCGCCAGCTCGACCTGCCGCCGAACCTGGCCATCCCGCTGCGCGTGATCGCCTCGACGATCGCGATGTGCTGTCAGCTCGACGCGCACGTCCCGGTGAAAGCGATTGCCACCGAACTGGTTCCGGGCTTCGCCGAGGAAGCGGCCTGACCCGCTCGGGCAGCGCCGGGTTCAGGCCTTGTGCGCCGAGGTGATCTCCCACCGTTGGTGAAACCACACCGCGCCGTCCTCGGCGCGGTGCGGTCGCATGCCGGTCTGCGCGCCGCCGGCCAGCTCGGCCTCGAACGCCTCGCGTACGGCGGCAGCCGCCTCGGCGCCGGTCGCCGATTGCCGCAGCCACGCCTCGACCGGCCGGTCGATCTCGCGCTCGGCGACCGCCGCGACGGTCAGCCCGCAGTCCCGAAACCAGTCGGCGACGACGCCGCGGGAGGGCATCCGGACGTGCGAATCGTCGCGGAGCCGTTCGATACGGTCCTGTTCGGCGGCGATCCGCGGATCGCCGGAGGACACCAGATCCATCACCACCACCCGTCCGCCGGTGCGGCTCACCCTGGCCATCTCTCGCAGCGCCGGTCGCGGATCGACCAGATGGTGCAGCGCGAACCGGGCGAACACGAGCGTGAAAGTGCCCTCGGCGAACGGAAGTTCGTCGACGGCGCCACGCACGAAGGCCAGATTGGTCAGCCGTTCCGACTCGGCCTGCCGCCGGCCCTGATCGATCATGGCGGGCGTGCTGTCGACGACCACCGCCCGGGTCACCCGCGCGGCCAGCGCCCTGCTGACGATGCCGGTCCCGCCCGCCACGTCGATCACGACGTCGCCGGGCCCCGGGCTCAGATACTCCAGCAGCCAGGGCACGCTCGAGGTGAAGGCGAGGTTGAGCCCGGTGTCCTCGAGTGTGGCGGCCTGCGAGGTGAACGCCTTGCGGATCCGTTCCCGGTGGCTGTCGGACATGCCGTGGCGTCAGATCTGGCGTAGCAACGCGACGTCGGAGACCGTGCGGATGTGGGCGATCATCGCCCGCGAGGCCTCGGTCGCATCCTGGCGGCGCACCGCGTCCGCGATCCGCCGGTGCCCCTCGAGCGAGATGCGGGGCCGCTCGGGCTGCGAGAGCGACTCGATGCGGGTCTCGCGGATGAGCCCGGCGATCTCGTGCATCAGCTTGGCGAGCAGCGACGAGTGCGCCGCCGCGGTCAGCGCCTCGTGGAACTGCTCGTCGCCGAGCACGCCGCGGTCACCCGCATCGATTTCGGCTTCCATCGCCGAGATCGCGTCGTCGATCGCCGCCATCTCCTCGTCGGTGCGCCGTTCGGCGGCCAGGGCAACGATTTTCACTTCCAGTGCCTCGCGGGCCTCGATGATGTCGGGCAGGCGATCGGCGTGTTCACGCAATGCCTTGACGGCGCGGTCCTCCACCGGCCTGCGGACCAGCACCGCGCCGTCACCGTGGCGCACCGACAGCACACCCTGGACCTCGAGGGCCACCAGCGCCTGGCTCAGCGAGGCGCGGCTCACCCCGAGCTTGGCCGCGAGTTCACGCTCGGCCGGGAGCCGGTCGCCCGGCATCATCTCGTTCCTGGCGATGTGCGAGCACAGCTTTTCGACGATCACCTCGTACAAGCGCGGACGCGTCACCGGACGCAGTTGGTCAACCACTGGGTCACCCACTCTCCTATCCACTCGTCCTCCCAGGCTATAGGAGTGCTCACCCGCGGTAACAGCAGTCACAATTCAGGTTGACAGTGAGAAGCATCACCGGCACTATTGGCTAGGCCAATGCTCCACTGAGTCAATCTTAATCCTCAGCAAACTAGACCCGGAGATCCTCGATGACGACTGAACTCATACCGATCATCGCGCTCGCCGTGATGTTCATCGCTGCCACGGTGCTACCGGTGAACATGGGCGCGCTCGGTTTTGTGGCGGCATTCGTCGTCGGCACCGTCTTCGTGGGAATGAGCACCGACGACATCATCGGCGGCTTTCCCGGCGAACTCTTCCTGACCCTGGTCGGGGTCACCTACCTGTTCGCGATAGCGCAGAACAACGGCACCGTCGATCTGATGATCCGCGGTGCCGTGCGGCTGGTGCGCGGGCGGGTGGCACTCATCCCCTGGGTGATGTTCGGCATCACCGGACTGCTCACCGCGGTCGGCGCACTCGGACCCGCGGCCGTGGCGATCATCGCGCCCATCGCGCTCGGCTTCGCCGCGCGGTACCGGATCAACGCGCTACTGATGGGCATGATGGTGATCCACGGCGCGCAGGCCGGCGGGTTCTCCCCGATCAGCGTCTACGGCGTCACGGTCAACTCGATCACCGCCGACGCCGGCCTGATCGACAGCCCGGTCGCGCTGTTCCTGGGCAGCCTGGTGTTCAACGCGGCGATCGGGGTGGCGCTGTTCGCCTTCCTCGGCGGCCGGTCGTTGATCGGCAGGCACGTCGACGATCATCCGGACGGCATCGACGACGCCGCGGCGGCCGAGCCGGGCGCGACGAACGGCGCGTCGGGCGGTGCGCCGATGCCGACCGGCTCGGGCACAACGGCCACCAAGACCCTGGCGCCCACCCCCACCGAACCCGCACCGACCAAGCAGGCCGTGACCTTCGAACAGATCGCGACCCTCGTCGGGCTCGGCGCGCTGGCGCTGTTCTCACTGGTGATGGACCTCGACGTCGGATTCGTGGCGATGACCGTCGCGGTGGTTCTGGCCCTGCTGTCGCCGCAGGCCCAGAAGGGTGCGATCGCCCAGATCAGCTGGTCGACGGTGTTGCTCATCGGCGGTGTGCTGACCTTCGTCGGGGTGCTGCAGGAGGCCGGGACCGTGGATTACGTCGGCAACGCGGTCGCCGGACTGGGGATGCCGCTGCTGGTCGCGTTGCTCCTCTGCTACATCGGGGCCATCGTGTCCGCATTCGCCTCCTCGACGGCCATTCTCGGCGCGACGATTCCGCTGGCCGTGCCCTTCCTGCTGGCCGGTGACGTCGGTGCGGTCGGAGTCGTTGTGGCACTCGCTATTTCGTCGACCATCGTCGACGTGAGCCCGTTCTCGACCAACGGCGCGCTGGTGCTCGCGAACGCGCCGAAGGGGCTCGACAAGGACCGCTTCTACAAGCAGATCCTCAAGTACAGCGCCCTGGTCGTGGTCATCGGCCCGGTGATCGCCTGGGCCGTGCTGGTGGTCCCCGGCTGGCTCTGAGCCGACCAACCCCTCCCGCGGGGCCGCCCGGACATGGGCGGCCCCGCGTTGTCTTGCACCGCCGACTCCGGGGTCACTGAGACCCGGATCACAATCGCCCACCGCTTGACAGCCGGTCACACGCATCGTTGAATTGGCTAGTCCACTAGCCCACCAAGTCACTAGGTCTCGGGGTATGCGATGACATCGACAGCTCTCTCCTCGGCGGAACCCACCACGCAACCCGACGGGTCCGCCGGCCCACTGCACGGTCTCCGGGTCATCGACCTGACCCGCGCACTGGCCGGGCCGCACGCCGCGATGATGCTCGGCGACCTCGGCGCCGACGTCATCAAGATCGAGAGCCCCGCCGGCGGTGACGACACCCGCGGATGGGGCCCGCCGTTCGTGGAGCCGGCGCCGCGGCCCGATCAGGGCGGCCCGCGGGAGGACGACCGGGAATCGACCTATTTCCTGTCGGCCAACCGGAACAAGAAATCGGTCACCCTCGACCTCAAATCCGACGCCGGGAAAACGGCGCTGCGGGCCCTGATCGCGACCGCCGACGTGCTGATGGAGAATTTCCGCACCGGCGTGCTGGACCGTCTCGGCTTCTCCACCGAGCGTCTCGCAGAACTCAATCCGCGCCTGGTCGTGTTGTCCATCAGCGGATTCGGGCACGACGGCCCCGAGGGCGGCCGGGCCGGATACGACCAGATCGCGCAGGGCGAGGCGGGCCTGATGTCGTTGACCGGTTCCGGTCCCGACGACGTCCAAAGGGTCGGCGTGCCGATCGCCGACCTTCTCGCGGGCATGTACGGCGCCTTCGGCGTCCTCGCCGCCCTGCGGGAGCGCGAGCACACCGGAAAGGGCCGGGTGGTCCGCACCTCACTGCTCGCCGGCGTCGTCGGCGTCCACGCCTTTCAGGGCACCCGCTGGACGGTGGCCGGCGAGGTCGGGACCGCCCAGGGCAACCATCACCCCTCGATCTGCCCGTACGGGCTGTTCCACACCGCCGACGGAGCGGTGCAGATCTCGGTCGGCAGCGAGGGCCTGTGGCGCCGCTTCTGCAGCGGCTTCCGGCTCGACGCCGCGGCCGCCGGGATGGCCACCAATCCGGAGCGGGTGGAGAACCGCAAGCAGGTGATGGAACTGATCGAGGATGTGTTCGGCAAGTACACCACCGCCGATCTACTCGTCGAACTCGACCGGATCGGCATCCCCGCCGGACGGGTGCGCTCGGTTGCCGAAGTCTACGAATGGGACCAGACCCGCTCGCAGGGACTGCTGATCGACGTCGAGCACGCCACGCTGGGAACCATCACGCTGCCCGGCCCGCCGCTGCGTTTCTTCGAGGCCGGCGGCACCGAAGTCACCCGCACCCACCATCTCCCGCCGCCGGTGCTCGGCGCGGACAACGACCTGATCGCGACGGCCCTGCGGGCGGGCCTGCGATGACCCGGTTCGGCGCCTACGACGTCATCGCACAGCTCGCCGACCCCGCGACCTGGCAATCCTGGGATCTGCCCTTGACCCGGCCGGTGGCCGACCCGCAGTACACCCGCGATCTGGCCGCCGCCAGGGCCAGGACCGGGCTCGATGAGGCCGTGGTCACCGGAACCGCCACCGTCGGCGGGCGCCGCGTCGCAATGTTGCTGTGCGACTTCGGGTTTCTCGGCGGATCGATCGGCGTCGCGGCGAGCGACCGGCTGACCGCGGCGATCCGGCGGGCCACCGCCCAGCGGCTGCCGCTGCTGGCACTGCCGACGTCGGGGGGCACCCGGATGCAGGAGGGCACCACCGCGTTCCTGCAGATGGTCAGGATCACCGCGGCCGTCGTCGCCCACAAGGCCGCCCATCTCCCTTACCTGGTCTATCTGCGCAACCCCACGACCGGTGGGGTATTCGCGTCGTGGGGCTCACTGGGACAGGTGACCCTGGCCGAGCCGGGGGCCCTGATCGGTTTCCTCGGCCCTCGGGTGTACGAGGCACTGCACGGCAAGCCTTTTCCTCCCGGTGTGCAGACCGCCGAGAATCTCCACGCCCGCGGGCTCGTCGACGCGGTCACCCCGCTCGACGGGCTCGGCGAGCTGGTGGACCGCGCGCTGACCATCATCGCGCCCGGCTCAGGCGCCACCTCGGCTCCTCGGCCCGCTACCGCGCCAACGCCCGACGCCGAGGCATGGCACTCGGTGACCGCATCGCGGCGCCCGGAGCGCCCCGGCGTGCGCGACCTGCTGCACTATGCCACGGATGTGTTGGCGCTCAACGGAACCGGGCAGGGCGAGAACGACCCGTCGGTGCTGCTGGCGCTGACCCGGTTCGGTGATAGGCCGTGCGTACTGCTCGGGCAGGACCGCAACCGCCCGGCCCCCGATGCGCCGCTGGGTCCCGGCGCGCTCAGACAGGCCCGCCGCGGGATCCGGCTGGCCGCCGAGCTGAACCTGCCCCTGGTCACCGTGATCGATACCGCGGGTGCGGCGCTGTCACCCGAAGCCGAGGAGGGCGGGTTGGCCGGTGAGATCGCCCGCTGCATCGCCGAGCTGGTCGCACTCGAAGTACCCACCGTCTCAGTGCTTCTCGGGCAGGGCGCGGGGGGCGGAGCGCTGGCACTGGTGCCCGCCGACCGCATCCTCGCCGCCGCCAACGGATGGCTCTCCCCGCTTCCCCCGGAGGGCGCCAGCGCGATCCTGCACCACGACACCAGCCAGGCCAAGGCCATGGCGGCCAAACAGGGAGTACGCTCGGCGGACCTGCTGGCGCACGGCGTCGTCGACCGCATCATCCCCGAATACCCGGACGCCGCGGCCGAATCCGAACAATTCTGCCCGCGGGCCGCCGCCCTGATCGGCGCGGAACTGGCGGCGTTGGCCGACACCGACACCGCCCGCCGACTCGCCGAGCGGGTGCTGCGGTTCGACCGGATCGGTCAACCAGCCACCGTCCTGGCACCGACCGGATGACCGGGGCAATCCGGCGACGGCGATCAGGCCGCCGCCGGATTTCCCCCGGCGTTCTTGCGTGGCCGCCCACGCGGCCGCTTGCGGGCCACGATGGTTCCGCGGTCGATGATCTCACCGCCCCACACACCCCACGGCTCCTGCCGCTCCAGCGCCGCGGCGAGGCACGCGGTCCGGATCGGGCAGTCGACGCACAGCGCCTTGGCGCGCTCGAGGTCGACGGGGCTCTCGGCGAACCACAGATCGGGATCGCCAATGTGGCACGGCACCGCCGGCAGCCGCTGATCGCATGTCACCGGCGCGACGCCCATACCTGGAGCGTTCATCGCAATGGACATGTGTTGTTCCCCCTGCTTCCTGGTCGTTTGTTCGTCGACGATCTGTCTTCTGAGGGATCTGCGACCAGTCTTATCGGGGGGTCCGACAAATATGGCCACGGATCCGGTTGACTGCGGGTCCGTGGCCATTTGGCTGATGGGGGAGCTTCTACCTAGTAGGGGCTCCGATCCACGGACGCGCGGTCTGCGGCGGGACGGCGCTTGCGCTGCGGGACAATGGCAGCAGCGGCGGCCGGCCATCCGGCGCCGGGGGCGTGCGCATTCGGCACGGGATATGCCGAAGCCACGACGGGAGCGCCGGTGATGCGGTGGGCAGCACTGACCGCACCAAGGGCACGGAAGGATGCGGGCATGCCTACAACCGCTACACCGCTGAACGTCATATCGATATCCATGATTGCGGGCACCCTCCTTCCTTCACATCGCCTGAGTGTGATCTTGAGGTTAAAGCCTAACAGCAAGATCGCACAACCTATTTTCTACCTGCGGTTTTGGCATGATCTTTACGAATCGTGGCGGGCGTTGGCGCGCGCCGTCACCAACCCGAGCACATCCGATCCGTACTGCTCCAGCTTGCGGGCCCCGATCCCGGGGATCGCCACCAGCGCGGCCTCGTCGACCGGCAGCGACTCGGCGATGGCGATCAGGGTGTTGTCGGTGAACACCACATAGGCCGGCACCTTCATCTCCCGGGAGATGCCAAGGCGCCACTCCTTGAGCTCGGCGAGCAGCTCCTCGTCGAGGTTGGACGGGCAGGTCTCACAGCGCCGCAGCATGATCGCGGGCGACGTGGTCAGCGTCGCGTTGCACACCCGGCACCGCGGCGCGGGGCCACGCTGGCGCCGCGGGCGGTCCTGGCCCGCCGGTTTCGACCCCTGCAGTTGCGGGGCGATGCCGTTGAGGAACCGGGACGGTTTGCGGCCCTGCCGCCCGCCGGGCGCCCGGGCCAGTGCCCAGCTCAACGCCAGGTGCACCCGGGCCCTGGTCACCCCGACGTAGAGCAACCGGCGCTCCTCCTCCACCGGCTCGCTGTCGGCGCCGTGGGCGAGCGCATGGGAGATGGGCAGCGTGCCGTCGGCCAGCCCGACCACGAACACCGCGTCCCATTCCAGCCCCTTGGCCGCGTGCAGCGAGGCCAGGGTCACGCCCTGCACGACGGGCGGGTGCCGGGCGTCGGCGCGCTGGCGCAGTTCGGCCACCAGGGCCCGCAGGTCCAGTTCCGGCCGGACGGCGACCTCCTCGTCGACCAGTTCGGCCAACGCGGTGAGCGCGTCCCAGCGCTCCCTGGCCCGGGTGCCCGCCGGCGGCTCGGCCGTCAGGCCCAGCGGTTCGAGCAGCTCGCGGACCAGGGCGGGCAGCTCGCCGCCTGCGGGCTCGCGCTCGGCGTTGCGCTGCAACGCCACCAGGGCCTGGCGGATCTCCTGCCGGCTGAAGAACCCCTCACCGCCGCGGACCTGGAAGGCGACACCGGCCTCGGTCAGCGCCTCCTCGTACACCTCGGACTGGGCGTTGATCCGGTACAGCACCGCGATCTCGGCCGGCTCGGTCCCCGCTGCGATGAGTTTCTTGATCGCCCCGGCCACCGCGTTGGCCTCGGCGACCTCATCGGGATGCTCGGAGAACGTCGGCGCCGGGCCGGGATCGCGCTGCCCCACCAGATGCAGCCTGCTGCCGGCCATCCGGCCCCGGGCAGCCGCGATCACCCGGTTGGCCAGCGACACCACCTGCGGGGTGGACCGGTAGTCGCGCTCCAGCCGGACCAGGGCGGCGTCTGGGAATCGCCGCGAGAAGTCCAGCAGGTAGCGCGGGGTGGCGCCGGTGAACGAGTAGATGGTCTGGTTGGCGTCGCCGACCACCGTGACGTCGTCGCGCTCACCGAGCCAGGCGTCGAGCACGCGCTGCTGCAGCGGCGTGACGTCCTGGTATTCGTCGACGACGAAGCACCGGTAGCGGTCGCGGAACTCCTGGGCCACCCCGGCGTCGTTCTCGATCGCGGCGGCGGTGTGCAGCAGCAGGTCATCAAAATCAAGGAGCATGAGATCCGTACCGCGCGCCTTGAGCGACTCGTAGCCGGCGTAGACGGCCGCCACCTTCTCGGCGTCGAACGGGATGTCGCGACCCACCTTGGCCACCGCGGCACCGTAGGACTCCGGGGTGATCAGCGACGCCTTGGCCCATTCGATTTCGCCGGCCAGATCCCGGACGTCGTCGGTGCTCGTCGGCATCCCGGACCGGTTCGCGGCCTGGGCCACCACCGAGAACTTGCTGTCGAGCAGCTCCCAGCCGGTGCCACCGACCAGGCGCGGCCAGAAGTACTGCAACTGCCGCCGGGCCGCGGCGTGAAACGTCACCGCCTGTACCGCACCGGTGGGCACCCCGGACTCCTGCCCGAGCACTCGAAGCCGGCCCCGCATCTCACCCGCGGCCCGCGCGGTGAACGTCACCGCCAGCACCTGGCCCGCCGCGACATGTCCCGACGCCACCAGGTGAGCGATCCGCCGCGTGATGGTGCGGGTCTTGCCGGTGCCCGCACCGGCGAGGACGCACACCGGGCCGCGCGCGGCCAGCACCGCCTCCCGCTGCTCGTCGTCGAGATCGCCCAGGGTCGGGGAAGGAGCCTCTAACGACATGGGTTCCATGATGGCAGGGCCGCCCGACAGGCACCGATCACGTCGCCGGGCAGCAGCGGTCAGTCAGCGGATCGGATGCCGGCCGGGGTCATGGCCGGCGCACGTCCGCCCTGTCCCTGGCGAGCGGGATCGGGACCGGTCGGCCGCCCGGCGGAACCGTGGTGTTCGTCGAGGTCTGCCCGATGCGTTTCGGGCGCGACGAGCGCGGCGGTGAAGCTGATCGCCGCAATGACGACCAGGTAGACGGCGATCGGCCAGAAGTGGCCGGCGCGGGCCAGGAGCGCGGTGGCGATCAACGGCGCGAAGCCACCGGCCAGCACTCCAGCCACCTGCGCCGACAATGAGATGCCGCTGTACCGGACGTTGGTGGGGAACAACTCCGACATGAAGCTGGCCTCGGGACCGTACATGGCCGCGTACGCCACCCCGAGCACCGTCAGACACACGAGCCACAGGATGGCGGAGTTGCCGCTGTCGATACCGATGAACAACGGGAAGGCCATCGCCGCGGACATCAACGTGCCCGCGATGAAAATCGGCCTGCGGCCGAAGCGGTCGGATAACCATCCGCACAACGGAATGGTGAACAGCGCCAAGGTCGCAGCGACCATGACGGCGACCAGCATCTGTGCGCGCGACCACGACGCATGGCTGGTTCCGTACACCAGGATGAAGGTGGTGTAGATGTAGAACGAGCCGTTCTCGCAGAATCTCAGACCGATGCCGAGCAGCAGACTCCTCCACTGGTGCCGGATGGTCTCCATCACGGGCGAACGATGGGTATCCTCAGCCGATTTCACCTCGCTGAAGACGGGCGACTCCGACACCCGGTACCGGACGACCAGACCGAGTGCGACGAGGACGAAACTGAACAGGAACGGCAGTCGCCAGCCCCAGGAGTACAGCGCCTCGTCGGGGAGCCGAGACACCAGAGCGAAAGTCGCCGTGGCGAATATGAGTCCGACCGGTACGCCCGCTTGTGGCAGGGCGCCATAAAGTCCGCGCGATCGGGGTGGAGCATGTTCGACCGACATCAGGACCGCCCCGCCCCATTCCCCACCGAGCCCGATCCCCTGGAGCACCCGGAGCACGACCAGTAGGACCGGAGCGCCGAGCCCCAACGTGGCATAGGTGGGCAGGAGCCCGACGAGCCCCGTGCCCAGCCCCATGATGAGCAACGAGGCGATGAGCATCGTCTTGCGCCCCAGACGATCTCCGAAATGGCCGAAGACCGCGCCCCCCAACGGACGCGCGATGAAGCCGACCGTGAACGTGGCGAAGGCCGCCAGGGTGCCCGCGACGGGCGAGAAACTGGGAAAGAAGAGCCGGTTGAAGATTAGGGCGGCGGCCGTGCCGTAGATGAAGAAGTCGTACCATTCGATGGTCGCGCCGACACTACTGGCGAATGCGACCAGCCGCGGCGACGCGTTGGGAGTCGGTGTCTGAGTGCTCATGGGATGTCCTGTGTCATCGGGCCGGCCAATTCCAGGCACCGGCGGTTTCTGTTGACCGAGAACCGGTCTCGTTGGTCATGGCCGAGGCGGACGATGATGACCCGTGCTAGTCGAGGACGTCGGGTTCCTGCTCGGTCACCAGCTCGGCGAGCAGCCGGAAGCCGTGCCTGGCCATATTCCGGTTTCCGAACTGCCGGTGGGCCATCGTCGCCTCCTCGTCGCTCATGACCCGTGGTGTCCCTGCGGCTTCAGCCAGCAACTGGGCCTGGCACGCCCGGTCCATGGTGATGAACCACCAGGCCGCTTCCTCCACGCTCTGGCCGACCGTCAGCAAGCCGTGGTGGCGAAGGATTGCGGCTCGCCGGTGCTGCATACATGCCGCGATACGTTGTCCCTCATCGCGTTCCAAGACAAGCCCCTTGTATTCCTCGAATACCACATGGTCGTTGTAGAACGCGCAGGCCTCTTGAATGATCGGATCGAGCGGGCGGCTCAGCGCCGCCCATGCCCGGCCGTGAATCGTGTGTGCATGCGCGATCGCCACCACGTCGGGCCGTGCTTCGTGGATGGTCGAGTGAATCGAGAACGCGGCCTTATTGGTCCGTTTGGCGCCTTCGACCACCCTGCCGTTTTCGTCGACCCGAAGTAGGTCGCTGACCTTCATCCGGGAGAAGTGGACCGCGTACGGGTTGACCCAGAAGTGCTCGGGATTACCGGGATCGCGTGCGGTGATATGGCCGGCGATGCCCTCGTCGAATCCGTACCTGGCGAAGATGCGGAAGGCTATGGCCAGTTGTTCCTTGCGGTGTCGCCGCTCGTCTTCGATCGACCGCCCCCCTTCTGAAATCGGCTCGAGATCGAGCACCTCGTACTGCTCCTCCCGGGGGGCGCCCTGCACCTGCGTCATCTCGGTCCACCTTTCCTCCATGTCTGACAAATAATTTGTCTCACAGACAACAGCGTGGTGCAAGCCTCAAAGGCAAGAATTTCGCCTCTAAGGTCACGGTAGGGTTATCGAGGTGCCGGACATGACGACGAAACGGATCGCCGCCCGCTTGGCCCAGGCGCGACGCGACCTCGGCCTGACGCTCAAAGACGCAGCGTCACAGGCCGGCGTCTCCGTTGCCCATCTGTCCCGGATCGAGCGCGGTGATCGACAGCCCTCGATCGGTCTGCTCATCGAGCTGGGACGGGCTTATCGAATGTCGTTGGGGCAGCTGGTCGGCGAGGAGCCGCAGGAGACCCTGCATCTCATCAGGAACGGCACCGCCGCCCCCTACGCCGGCACCGGAGGTACCTATACGCCGCTGAGCGGCATCGTCGGCCAGAATCTGCTCACCGCGATCCGGTTCGAGCTCAACGCGCACGAGTCAACCACCCGCGACGTACACCACGCCGGCGAAGAATGGATCTACCTGCTCGCCGGTGAAGCCGGCCTGGTCCAGGGCGGGACCACCTTGGGTCTTTCAGCGGGTGACGTCGTGCACTTCGAGGCGCAGGCTCCACACCACCTGGTGAATACCACCGATGCCCCGGCGACCGTCTTGATCGTGACCGCGAGCACGGGGGGTAGGCCGAACGACGCCCATCCGGCCTGAATTGCCCGTTGCGCGGAGGGGCGCGGCGGACACGCGCCCCTCCGGAACAGAGTCGGGAATCAAACCGCGAGGAGCCTGCCGAGTTCGTCGCGCCCGGCCTCGTCGAGCGGCAACAGCGGCGCACGCGGATCTCCCACGCCCCGCCCCAGGAGGTCGAGACCGGCCTTGACGGTGGTCGGCAGCCCACCGGCCACGATGAATTCCAGCAGCGGACGCAGGTCGTCGTACAAGGATTCGGCCCGTGCCGCGTCACCCGCCAGGATCGCATCGTAGAGATCGAGACAGGGCTGCGGACGCAGGTTCGGTGCGGCCGTGCACCAACCCTTCGCCCCGGCATTGAACGCCTTGAGCACCAAGGGATTATTGCCGTTGTAGAAGGGCAGCTGCCGGTCGCTGAGCTCAGCGATGCGCAGCATGCGCGACAGGTCACCGGTGGATTCCTTGACCATGGTGACGTTGTCGATGTCGGTGAACATCTGCACCAACAGCTCGGGGCGCATATCGATACCACTCGTCGCGGGGTTGTTGTACACCATGATCGGGATGCCGATAGCAGCGCCGATCGCGGCGTAGTGCTGCGCGATCTCCCGCTCGGACAGCTTCCAGTACGAGATGGGCAGCACCATCACCGCGTCCGCCCCGGCGCGTTCGGCGTAGCGGGCTCGGCGAATCGTGTTGGCAGTGGTCAGATCGGAGGCGCCGACGATGACTGGCACGCGGCGCCCGGCCACGCCGATGGTGGTGTCGACCACGGTGTCGAACTCGGCTTCGGTGAGATACGCGGATTCACCCGTGCTGCCGAGCGGAGCGATCGCGTGCGCTCCCCCGGTCACCAGACCCTCGATGAGGGCGGCCAGTCTGCCGGTGTCTACTTCCTCGTCAGCGGTGAACGGCGTGACGGGGTAAGCGATGATTCCGTGGATGTCGGGAGTGGTCATGGTTGTGTCCTTCGGTGTGCGATGAGGTGGGGGTCAGTTGCCGATGGCGTCGGGATGGCGGAGGAGTGCGCGTCGTGCGTAATAGGCGAAGTTGGCCTGGCTCCGCTTGGGCCGCAACGTCCAGTCATGCGCTTCACGCGCCAACCTCGGTGGCAACTCGGCGATCACCCCCGCGGACATCGCCGCAAGTTGCAGCTTCGCGCCGCGTTCGATGAGCATTGCCAGTGAACACGATTCTTCGATGCTGGCGCCGGCGACCACCTGGCCGTGGTGGGCCAACAGGATGGCTTTCTTGTCACCGAGGGCAGCGCTGATGATCTCGCCCTCTTCGTTGCCGACTGGGACTCCCGGCCAGTCCGCCAGAAATGCGCAATCGTCGTACAGCGGAGCGATGTCCATCTGCGAGACCTGCAGTGGCACCTCCAGCATGGACAGTGCCGCCACGTGAAACGGATGCGTGTGCACGATGCACTGCACGTCCGGCCGGGCCCGGTAGATCCAGGAGTGGAAGCGGTTGGCGGGATTGGCCATCCCGTCGCCGTCGAGGACGTTGAGGTCCTCATCCACGAGAAGCAGGTTCCCGTCGGTGATCTCGTCGAACCCCAGCCCCAACCGTTGGGTGTAGTACGTGCCCGGTTCTTCGGCGCGAGCGGTGATCTGCCCGGCGAGGCCGGAGTCGTGGCCCGCGTCGAACAACGCGCGACTCGTCAACGCCAGCTTCTGCCGAGTCGTCAGCTGTGATTCCTCGACGTGCGTGGACATTCCATCCAACGCACGCTTCATCAGGGTTTCTTTTGAATCACCGAGTGTGCTTGTCATCAGAGAACACCTTCCGGGTAGACGGGCGACCTACCCGACACCATAGGACACTTTGTGTCCTATGGTCAATATGGTTGACGCGGCGCCGCGGTCAGGGGATGCGGGCCCGCGCCGGCATCAGCCGGTCAGGTTGCGTCATCGATGACGCAGGTAATCGGTATGAGTCAGCACGAGCACCTCGCTGGCCGCTTTGCCCCGCTGGCGGAGTTGATGCGGCAATGACGCGTCAAAATAGGCACAGTCACCCGTTCGCAGGGTGATCAATTCATCCTGATAGCGCATCTCGACCGTCCCGGCATGAACGAACACGAATTCCTGTCCGGCATGAGCCGGGTGCGGATGGTCGGTGAACTCGAGGGTGGGTTGGACGATGAACGGCGACATCGACTTTCCCAGCATGGCGGTCGCCACGGCGTGGTAGCGACCGGCCGTCCGTTCCGCAGCGCGGTCGACAGTCAACGTCGTGACCGACGGGTCCTCGGAGAACAGCTGTGCCACATCGACCTCAAGCGCATGGGCGACCTTCATCGCCACCGAGATCGACGGCGTTGACCGCTGCCGCTCGATCTTCGACAGATAACTCTTGGTCAGACCCGTGATTTTGGCGAGTTCGTCCAGCGTCATTCCACGCTGTTGACGCACGGCACGCAGCAGAGCGCTCATCGCACCTCCGTCCGATCGGCGATCGTCTCAGGTGCTCGACATGATCCCATAGGACATATGGTGTCCTATGGAGGACATCCCGTCAGGTTCAGGATCGCGCGGTGCCCGTAACCAGGGCCCACAGGCCCTCTGAGCCCGCGGCGGTCGCGTAATCGGTGAGCCTGTCGTCCCAATACTGTACCGACCCGTACTCCGAACGCCAGGCCAGCGCGGGTGTGGTGAACTCGTGCAGCCGGTGTTCGCGCGTGGTGCCGATCGCGCCGTGCACCTGATGGGCGTTGCGCACCACGACCGAGGCGGCGTGCCCGGCGCACGACCGTGCCACGGCGACAAGGAATTCCAGATGCGGTGAGGCCCAGTCGGTGCACAGCACCTCGGCCAGGGCACCGTCGGTTGCGGCCCTCGCCAGTGCGGCCTCGGCGGCGATGTCGGCCACCAGGTTCTGCACGGCCTGGAACTTCGCCAGCGGTCTGCCGAACTGGATGCGCTCACCTGCGTGTGCTACCGACATGGCCAGGATCCGGTCCAGCGCCGCGCAGACCTGGACCGCCCGCGCGAGCGCCGCACGCAGATGAAATTCCCGGACCACGGTGTCGGACACCGGTTCTCCGTGCAGCGCGGAGAGATCGCAGGCA
Source organism: Mycobacterium sp. NPDC003449 (assembly GCF_053588415.1). NCBI lineage: Bacteria > Bacillati > Actinomycetota > Actinomycetes > Mycobacteriales > Mycobacteriaceae > Mycobacterium > Mycobacterium sp. NPDC003449. The sequence goes on along the minus strand of NZ_JBSFPX010000008.1, from coordinate 64,531 downwards.
ACGGTGTCGCGCGGTTCACCGGCCCCGTTGCTGCCCGGGGTGACCGTGAGCCCGGCCGGGTCCACGTCGGCGACCCGGTGCGTGGTGCCGTCATGCCACACCACGACGAGACGCTCGGCCGTCGACAGCCACGGCACCGCCCTGGCGGCGCCGTCCCCGTCGAGCAGGCAGGCGGTGCGCCGCGACGCGTCGACCGGCAACCCGGCCGCCTCCAGCAGCCAGCAGGCCAGCAGGTCGTGTTCGGCCAGCGGGACGCTCACCCCGTTGCCCGCCGCAGCCCGCAGCAGCTCGGCCGCCTCGGCCCAGCCCGCCCCACTGCCGCCGGACTTCTCCGAGCCGGTGAGCCGCACCAGGCCGAGTTCGCCGAGCCGGCCCCATAATTCGTCCAGCCCGTGGCCCGGCTCGTAGCGTTCCCGGTGGGCGGCGAACACCGCAGACATCATCTCGACCAGATCGGCGTCGACCACAGTTTCGCTCATCAGCGCTCTCTCTTCTTCGCGCAAGCACTCATCAGCGCATCCCCAGTCCCCGTGCGATCACCCCGCGCAGGACCTCGTTGGTCCCGCCGCGCAGGGTGAAACCGGGACGCTGGACGACCGCGTCGGCCAGCAGCTGCCGGTATTCGTCATCGTCGATCTCACCGAGCAGATCCGCGAAATCGGCGATGTCCCCCTCGGTGGTGGTGCCCAGCACCTTGACGACCGCGGCGGCGGTGTCGGCGGGCTCGTGGCGTTGCAGCGCCCCGGCGACCGCCGTCGACATCTGGTGCAGACCGGTGATGCGCGCGAGGAAGCGCCCGAGTTCGGTATGGCGGGGCAGGACATCGGCGGCCATCTGCCCGGCGACGCCGGCCAGCAGCGGAAAGGTGGACAGGAAACGCTCCGGCCCGCTGCGCTCGAAGCTCAGCTCGGAAGTCACCTGCTGCCAACCATTTCCGATGGTGCCGAACACCATTTCGTCGGACACGAACACGTCGTCGAGGATGACCTCGTTGAAATGGTGCTTGCCGTTCATCGAGATGATCGGCCGGATGTCGACGCCGGGAGCGCGCAGGTCCACGATGAACTGGCTCAATCCGTCGTGTCGATGCACGGGGTCGACGGGCGCGGTGCGGGCCAGACAGATGAACGCGTGCGCCAGATGCGCACCCGACGTCCACACCTTGGTGCCGGTGACGTGCCATCCGCCGTCGGTCCGCGCCGCCCTGGTGCGGACACTGGCAAGGTCGGATCCGGAGTCGGGCTCGCTCATCCCGATCCCGAAGTAGCACTCCCCTTTGGCGATGGCGGGCAGGAACTTTCGCTTCTGGATCTCGGTACCGTACTTCAGCAGCGACGGCACGATCTGGCGATCGGCAATCCAGTGCGCCCCCACCGGCGCCCCCGCCGCGAGCAGCTCCTCGGTCACCACGAACCGCTCCTGATGGCTGCGGCCGTGCCCGCCGTATTCGACCGGCACGGTCATCCCGAGCCAACCCTGGGCGGCCAGCGCCCGGCTGAAGTCCTCATCCCAGCCGGTGAGCCAGCTGTCGGCGTAGCGCCCGATCTTCCCGGCGCGCTGCTGGCCCGCGACGAACTGCCTCACCTGGAGCCGTAATTCGTCCATATCGTGCGGATCGTCGGCCACCGCCGGTACCAGTCGGGTCATCTGCGTTCCGTTCATCCGGCCGCCATCGACGTGACCGTCGGCCTGGCTTTCACCACGCCGGACTCGGCCAGAGCAGCGATCTCGGCCTCCGGATAAATCACCTCGGCACCCAGATCGGGCAGGGTCGCGGTGGCGAACGGCCCCATGATGACCGTGGTCAGGTCGATCACCCGCAGACCGGCCACAGCACCGGGAGTGATGTGCATCGGGACATCCTTTCGCCGTGGCGGACCGCGCCGCAATCGACTATCGCAGGTCCCGACATCTTACGCAATATCGGACTATTTTACGTATATACATCTTTACTATGCTTCTGGTCAGCTCCGAGAGGACCTCCCGTGACCCACCCACCCGACGCCAAACCCCGCGCCAGGCACCGCACCGTCGACCGGGTTGCCGAGATCCTCGAATTCGCGGCCCGCGCCCACGCCGGCACCACCCTCAGCGAGATCGCCAAACACCTCGGCGCCCCGGTGAGCTCGGTGCAGGGGCTGGTCAACGGGCTGGTCGCCACCGGGTATCTGGACGAGCGCGACCGGCGCTACGGGCTGGGCAGTGCGCCGTATCTGCTGAACCGGCTGGCCGGCCGCGAGCCGGTGTCCACCGTCACCCACGCCGACCTGCGGACCATCCACGACCGGTCCGGCTTGACCACGGTGCTGTCGATCGCGGTGGGCCCCAACATCTTCTACGTCGACTACTGCTCGACCGATCCACGATTCGCCTATCTCGCCGAGAACTACGTGCAACGCTCACTGATCCGCACCTCGGCTGGCTGGGTGCTGCTGGCCGGGATGGACAAACGTGACCAGTGGGCCTATCTGCGGGGTGTGGCCGACGACGAACAACCCCTGATCGACCGATTCTTCTCGGCCCTGCCCGCTATCGAGGAGAGCGGAATCTGCGCGGCCCCCAACGCCTCCGAACGCGGCGACGGCATTTCCATCGCCGTGCGCGAAAAGGACAAGACGGTGGCCGCGGTGGGGATCATCTCGACGCACGAGGAGATTTCGGCACGTCGCGATGAGCTGACGGTCATTCTGCGCGAGCGGGCCGGGGACTGGTCGGCCCGCCGAACCGGCTGACCGACCGCAGCCGCAGGCATATCCGGGCGTTCGGCTACGTTGTGTGCACTATGAGTGCTTCATCCCCCGCGCTGACCATGTACACGACCACATGGTGCGGTTACTGCTCCCGGCTCAAGACCGCTCTGAAGGCCGAGGGCATCGCCTGGTCGGAGGTCGACATCGAGGCCGACCCGGCCGCGGCGGAGTTCGTCGGCTCGGTCAACGGGGGCAACCACGTCGTGCCGACCGTCAAGTTCGCCGACGGGTCCACCCTGACCAACCCCAACATCAAACAGGTCAAGGCCAAACTCGGCTGACCGTTCCGTTTTCTCGCGAGCAGACGCGCAGGTACCCGGTACGGCGACGTTCCGGGTACGCACGTGTCTGCTCGCCGTGGAACAGGGGCGGTTCAGTCCAGCGCAGCCCACGACTCGATGATCTCGCGGGCAATCGAGATCGATCCGGGCAGCAGGAGCCGTGACGACGACTCGCTGCTCCAGTCGCCGTGCGCGAGGGCCTCACGGATCTCGGCCCGGGTGAACCACTCGGCCTCGGCGATCTCGCCGTCGTTGTACGAGAACGGCTGCTCAGGATCGCCGACCGCGTGAAACCCGACCATCAGCGAGCGCGGGAACGGCCAAGGCTGGCTCCCCAGATACTGCACGTCGGTGACGGTCAGGCCGACCTCCTCGGCGATCTCGCGCACCACGCACGATTCGAAGGACTCACCCGCCTCGACGAATCCGGCCAAGATCGAGAACAGCCGCTCGGGCCAGGCCGTCTGGCGGGCCAGCACCGCACGATCGTGACCGTCGTGCACCAGGCAGATCACCGCCGGGTCGATCCGGGGAAACTCCTCGTGGCCGCTGTCGGCGTTGACCCGGGACCAGCCAGCCTTGATGGGTTTGGTCGCCGCGCCGTCGACCGCGCTGAATCTGGCGTTGTCATGCCAGTTCAGCAGCGCGGTGGCGGTCGCGACGAGCTGCGCGCTGGTGTCGTCGAACACCTGCCCGGCGCGGCGCAGATCGAGCACCTCGGTCTCGGCGTCCGGATCCTCGGGCCCCTCCAGCGCACCACGCACGGCCCACACGTGTCTGCCGTCGTGCACGCGCCCCAGAAAGACCGCGTTCTCCGGAGGTTTGTCGCCGAGCTTGGCGGCCCGGCCGAGCACCGCCCGGCCACCCGAGATCAGCACCTGGTTGCGCCGGTCCACCCGCAGCAGCAGCGCATCGGCCCAGCCGGCCAGCGCCCCATCGATATCGGTGCGCAGCACATCGGCACGGTCGGCGCCGACCCTCGACAGCAGCGGAACATGGCGTAGCTGAAACCGCATCACAATCCCCCGTCGCTGCGCTCGCCCCTGGCATTTCCCCCGTCGCTACGCTCGCCCCCGGTCACCGCTCGGCGTCCGCACTACGGATGTACAGCAGCCGGTCCCCGGCCTCCAGCGCATCCACCTCGGGCGCGTCCACCCGCACCAGATGACCGCCCCGCACCACCCCCAACACCAGGTCATGCAGATGCCGCGGCGAGCCGCCCTCCTCCTTGGGCGTGACCTGGCGCTCGGCGATCGCGAAACCGGCATCGGGGGTCAACAGGTCCTCCATCATCTCCACCACGCTGGGGGTCTGCGTCGCGATGCCCAGCAGCCGGCCCGCGGTCTCCGAGGACACCACCGTCGAGTCCGCACCGGACTGCTTGAGCAGGTGCAGGTTGTCGGATTCCCGCACCGCCGCGATGATCTTCGCCCTTGGCGCCAACTCACGGGCGGTCAACGTGACCAGCACGGCGCTGGCGTCGTCGTCGGCGGCGACGATGATCGACTTCGCATGCTGGGCACCGGCCAGTCTCAGGACGGCGGAATTGGTGGCGTCGCCGTGGACGGTGACCAGGCCGGTTCCCTTGGCCCGTTCCAGCGCGGCCGCGTTCTCGTCGACGACAACGATATCGGCCGGCGCGACCTCGTCACCGACCATCGCCGCGACCGCCGACCGCCCCTTGGTGCCGTACCCGATGACGACGGTGTGGTTGCGCACTTTGTTCCTCCATCGCTGAATCTTCAGCGCCTGCCGCGATTGGGTGGTCAGCGTTTCCACCGTGGTACCGATGAGAACGATCAGGAACGCCACCCGCAGCGGAGTGATGACCAGGACGTTGACCAGGCGGGCCGACGGCGAGTACGGGGTGATGTCGCCGTATCCGGTGGTCGACAGCGACACGGTCGCGTAGTACAGGCAGTCCAGGAATGTCAGCGGGTCGTTGTCGTCGGGTGTGCTCTCGATATCACGGTAGCCGTGCCGGTCCAGGTAGACGATCAGCACCGCGGCGAACAGGGCGGCCAGTGCGTACAGCATCCGCATGGCGATCCTGCGCCCCGGGCTGACGAAAGGCTCGGGGATGCGCAGCACATCGACGAGCGCGGCGTCGGGCTGCGAGGTGAGGCTGGGGTCGATCGCGGCCAGCCGGCGCCGCAGCCTGCCCTTAGCCATGCGAACCGGTCATCGAACAAAGCCACCCGGATAGCACCGGGACCGATCCGAGCACACGCACGTCACAATGTAACCATGACCGCACCCACGCCCGCGCAGATCGCCTACCGACTGGCCGCCATGCTGTTCGGCGTGGGGATCGTGCACTTCCTCGCACCCAAACCGTTCGACACGATCATCCCGGCCGAATTGCCCGGCGGCCCGCGGTTCTACACCTACGCCTCGGGGGCGGCCGAGCTGGCCACCGGTGCGCTGCTGGTCGCGCCGCGTACCAGGCGTGTCGGGGGGCTCGCGGCGGCGGCGCTGTTCATCGCGGTGTTCCCGGGCAATATCAACATGGTGCGGCTGTGGTGGGGCAAGCCGTGGCCGATGCGCATCGGTGCGATCGCGCGCCTGCCGCTGCAGATCCCGATGATCACCTCGGCGTGGAAGGTCTACCGAAACTCCTGACCGCGGCCGACGGTCACTCGGGGGGCGTCGCCAACAGCGCCTCCAGTTCCTCGACGCCGGGCAGCGTGGCCGGACTGACGGTCGTCCCCGACCGCACATAGTGGAATGCGGCACGGACGGACTCCGGCGCGCACCCGCGCAGCGCCGCCCAGGCCAGTCGGTACACCGCGAGCTGGATCGCGGCGTGCTGCTTGGCTTCCTGAGTCGACGGCGGTTCGCCGGTCTTCCAGTCCACCACGGTGGTGAGGCCGTCGGCCCCGGCGAACACCGCATCGATCCGGCCGCGCACCACGGTTCTGCGGGCGCCGATGACCATGTCGAACGGCACCTCGACCTCGATCGGGGTGCGGGCGGCCCACGGCGACCTGATGAACGCGTCCTGCAGTTCGGCGAGATCTTCGGCGCAGGCCTGTCCGTTGTCCCCGTCCACCGCGCCGGGGAGATCGTCGAGGTCGAACAACCGCTCGGCATGGAAGTAGCGCTGGACCCATTCGTGAAATGCGGTGCCCAGCAGGGCGTGTGGGTCGGGACGCCGCGGCAGCCGCCTGCGCAGCCGCTCCCGTGTGCCCTGCGGGTCGCGGCCGAGTTCGACCAGGGTGCTGACCGACAGTTGCCCCGGCAACTCGACGGGCACCGGCGCCGGCCCGCGTTCCCGTTCGGCCAGCAGGGCGTCGACGTCGGCGGCCCAGCCTTCCCGGTCGGTGTCGGTGTGGATCGCGCCGGCCATCGCCTGTGTCACCAGGTCTGCCCCGAGCCGCACGCCGGGGCCACCCGCCGCGACCGGGGGCCACAGTGCCTCGACGACCCTGTCCCGCAGGGGATTGACCGTGCCCGGGGCGGGATCGCCCGCCCACTGCTCGATCTCGCCGCACGGCGTGCCGTCGGCCGCGGCTTCGTCGATGATGGCCTTGAGCTCGACGAGAAACTCCGACGGTCCACGCGGTTTGCTCTCGGTGGCACCCCAATGGTGACCGGAGACCAGCAGGGTGTCCTCGGCCCGGGTGATCGCCACGTACAGCAGGCGGCGTTCCTCGTCGATGCGCCGCTGTTCGAGACTGCGTTTGTGATCGGAGATCTTGTCGGACAGGATCTTCCGATCGTTGACGTCGGAGGTGTCGAGTACCGGCACCCCGATCTCGGACACGGTCGCGCGGTCGCCGCGCAGCAGCGGAGGCAGGTCGGAGGGGTCGGTGAGCCAGGTTCGTGCCGACGCCGTCGACGGGAACACCCGCCCACTCAGGTGCGGCACCGCCACCACCTGCCACTCCAGCCCCTTGGCGGCGTGCACGGTGAGGATCTGCACCCGGTCGTGGGCCACCGTCAATTCGGCAGGCGCCAGGCCGTTCTCCACCTCCATGGCGGCGTCCAGGTAGGCGAGCAGGGCCGGCACCGAGGCCCCCGGCCTGCCGGCGAAATCGGCAACCAGGTCGCCGAACCTGTCCAGGTGTTCGGTGCCCGACCACCCCGCCGTCACCGGACGGGCGGCGCGTGCCTCGGCGTCCAGGCCGAGCACCCGCCGGACCTCGGCGACCAATTCGGGCAGCGGCTGGCCCAGATGGGCCCGCAGCATCGTGAGCTCGCGACCGAGCGCGACGATGCGCTGCCGACCGATGGGCGAATACCGTTCGGGCGCACCGGGATCACAGATCGCGTCGGCCAGGCAGGCGGCGTCGGCGTCGGGAGCCGCCTGCGCGACGATATCGGCGGCGCTCGGCTCACCCGCAGGCCGGTCGTCGAGTTCGACGGCGCGACGCCACAACGCGGCGATGTCGTGGGCGCCCAACCGCCACCGTGGCCCGGTGAGGATGCGCATGACCGCCGAACCCGCAGTGGGATCGGCCACCAGCCGCAACATGGCCACCAGGTCGGCCACCTCGGGTACCGCCAGCAGCCCGGCCACCCCGACCACCTCTACCGGCACCCCGCGGGAGGTCAGCGCATCGGCCATCGGGGCGGCATCGGCGTTACGCCGCACCAGCACCGCCGAGGTCGGGGCGGTCACGCCCCGGCCCACCGCATCGTGATAGGTCCGCGCCAAATGATCTGCCACCCAGTCCCGCTCGGCCTCGACATCGCCCAGCAGCGCACACCGGATGGTGCCGGGCTCGGCATCGGGCCGCGGCCGCAGCGCCCGCACCGCCACCGAGCGCCGACGCGCCTCCGCCGACACCGCATTGGCCACGTGCAGGGTGCTCGGCGGGTTGCGCCAGCTGGTTCGCAGTTCCAGGCTGGGCGCGGGAGTGCCGTCGGCGTAGGGAAAGTCGGTGGTGAACCGCGGCAGGTTGGTCGCCGAAGCGCCGCGCCAGCCGTAGATCGACTGGATCGGATCGCCCACCGCGGTCAAGGCCAGGCCGTCGTCGGCCCCACCGCCGAACAGCCCCGACAGTGCCACCCGCTGGGCATGTCCGGTGTCCTGGTACTCATCGAGCAGCACTACCCGGTAACGCTGTCGCAGCTCCGCACCGACCTGTGGGAACCTCGCGGCCAGCCGCGCCGCCGCGGCCATCTGCATACCGAAATCCATCACCTTGTCGGCGCGCATGCGCTCATGCAGGGCGTCGATCAACGGGACGAGTTCGGTGCGTTCGGTCTGGGTGGCCAGCATCCGCAACAGCCACTGGCCGGGGCCTCGGTCGCGCTGGTACGGACCGGGCGGCAGGGTGTGTACGAGCCGTTCCAGTTCGACGTGCGTGTCGCGCAGTTGGTCGGTGTCGACGAGATGTTCGGCCAGCGCCCCGGACAGCCGTAACACCATGGCGGTGACGGCCGCCGGTGTCTTGTCGGTGTCGAGTTCACCGGGATGCGCGCACACCACGTCGAACGCCAACTGCCACAGTTCGGTTTCGCTGAGCAGCCGGGTGTCGGGCTCGACGGGGAGCAGCAGACCGTATTCGCGCAGCAGGGTGCCGGCGAAAGCGTGGTAGGTACTCACCGTGACCGACCCGGCCGTGTCGTCGGCCGCGCCCGGCGCCGGGGCCAGCCCGGCACCGGCCAGCCGCGCCAACCGGGTGCGCACCCGGCGCAGCAGCTGGCCCGCGGCCTTGCGGGTGAACGTCAGGCCAAGGACCTGCGATGGGGTGGCGTAGCCGTTGGCCACCAGCCACACCACCCGGGCGGCCATCGTCTCGGTCTTGCCGGCCCCGGCACCCGCGATCACCACCAGCGGCCCCGGCGGTGCGGCGATCACCGCGGCCTGCTCGTCGGTGGGCGGGAAAAGCCCCAGCGCCGCGGATAATTCGGCCGGGGTGTAGCGGGCCGTGGCGACCGCCGTCATGACCGTTGCCCACCGGACTGGGCCGGGCAGCTGGACCGCACCGGGCAGTGTGCACAGCCGTCGTTGATCCGCGCGAGGAACTCCGGTCCCGCGGTGGCCGCCGCGGCCCGGGCCACCGAATCCCGCCACTGCGCCTCGGATTCGGCGGTCAGCGGATCCTGCTCGCGTTCGGTGGCCCCGGCCGCGCCGGCCTTACCGAGATACACCAGCCGGCCCCCGCCCGGCTCATTCCCTTCGGCCAGCAGGCCCGCCGCGACCGCAAGCTGGTACATGGCCAGCTGGGCGTGGCTCTGCGCATCGGCCTTGCTGACCGTGCTCTTGCCGGTCTTGAGGTCGACGACCACGAGACGGCCTGCCTCATCACGCTCCAGCCGGTCCAGGCGCCCCCGCACCCGCACGCCGGGCGCATCGCCGTCCGGCTCGACGACCACCCCGTCCACATCGATCTCGGTGCCGACCTCGGTGAGCTCACGCCGGGTGTCCGAACGCCACCGGGTGAAGGTCTCCAGCATGGCACGATGACGTGCCAGCTCGTTGTCCGAGTACCACTGCGCCTCGAAGGGCAATTTCTGCCAAACCTTTTCGAGATCATTGAGCAGTTGACTCTCGGTCTTGCCCGGATCGGAGACCAGGGCGTGCACCAGCGATCCGACGGTGGAGCGGACATCGCGACCGTCGCTGCCACCGTGGCGTTCCAGCAGCCAGCGCAGCGGGCAGTCGGTGAGTGTCTGCAGCGTCGACGGTGACAGGGTTACCGGGCGGGTCGGATCCGACCACAACGGTTCCTCGGTGGACAGCGGGGTCATGGCGTGCCAGTGGGCCGGGTCGGCGCCGGCCACCCCGGCCTCGGCCAGCCGAGCCAATTGTGTTGCCGCACAGGTACGATCCTCGTCGTCGACCGATCCGTCCGGGGCACACACCACGGCCCGCAACCGGCCGACCAGCGCGGAAGGCACCAGCACCCGCGGCGCGACCAGCGGCGGCTGCCGGACGGGTTCGGTGGCCAGGCCCGCGAGTTCACCACAGAACGGCGAGGGCAGCAGCGATTCGTCGCCCGCGTCGCTGTCGACCGCGGTCACCAGGAGCCGAGTCCTGGCCCGGCCCATCGCGGCCAGCAGCAGCCGTCGCTCCTCGGCCAGCAGCGGTGCCCTGGTCGACACGGTCCGGTCCGCTGCGGTGGCGACCCCGTCGAGCACGTCCACCAGGTGCTGGGTCGCGAGCACCCCGCCACGCGGAATGGTGTTGGGCCACAGCCCTTCCTGGACCCCGGCGATCACGACGAACTCCCATTCGCCGCCGAGCGCGGCGTGCGCGCTGAGCACCGCCACCGCGTCGGAGGTGTCGGCTTCGGCCGGTGCTGCCTGCGTACCCAGCCGTAGGACGTGGTCGACGAGCCCGCGCACCGAGGCGCCCGCGGTCCGGTTCACGTATTGATCGGCCACGTCGAAGAGCGCGGTCACCGCGTCCAGATCGCGCTCGGCCTGCACCCCGGCGCTGCCTCCCCGCTCGCCTGCCGTCAGCCAGCGACGTTGCAGCCCACTGGCATGCCAGGCCTGCCACAGCGTGTAGCGCGGATCGGCGCCTCCCGCGTCGGCACGGGCCGCGGCCGCGAGCACCGCCCGCAGCCGGCGCAACGGCCGCAGCTGCTCGGCGGACAGCCCGTCCGGGTCCGCAGCCACCGCGGCGACCAGCAGGTCGCCGAAATCCCTTGGCGGTTGCGAACCGTCGGCGCGGCGCAGGGCGCGGCGCAACTGTCGCAGGGTGACCGGGTCGACCCGCCCGATCGGCCCGGTCAGCAATCCCACCGCGTCGACGGCGTCCAGGCCGCCCGCGGCGGTCGCCGACAACACCGTCAGCAGTGCGGCGACCGCGGGCTGCGCGGCCGCCGACGCGGCCGCACCCCGCTCCTTGACCGGAACGCCGGCCGCGGTCAATGCGCGGGACAGGCCGGGACCGGTGCGGGGAACCGACCGCACGATGACCGCCATATCCGACCAGGCCAGCCCGTCCACCAGATGTGCCCGGCGCAGGGCGTCGGCGATCATCGCGCCCTCGGCGTGCGGCGATGCGGCGATGCGCACGGTGACGGTGCCCTCGGTCTCCGGGTTTCCCGACAACTCGCGCGCGCCACCCACCCCCGGCAACCGAGCCGCGATACCGGCGACGGCCGCGGCCACCGCTGGTGCACACCGATGCGATGCGGTCAGGGTGATCGCCGGATGGGTGTCGTCGCGCAGCAGCTCCGGATCGGCGCCGCGGTAGCCGAATACGGACTGGTCGGGGTCCCCGGCGATGACGGTGAGACCGCTGCCGGCGGCGAGTACCCGGACCAGCAGGGCGGCCTGCGGGTCGAGTTGCTGGGCGTCGTCGACCAGCAGCAGCCTGATCCGCCCGCGTTCGGCGGCCAGCAGATCGGCGTCGGTGCCGAATGCCTCCAGCGCGGCACCGACCAGTTCGGCGGCGCCCAGCGCGGGGATGGTGGCCTGCGGCGCAGCCATACCGACCGCCGAACGCAGCAGCATGATCTGTTCGTAGGCCTGGGCGAACCGCCCGGCGGCCAGCCATTCCGGGCGCCGGGCCGACCGGCCGAGCCGTTGCAGCGCAAGCGGATCCACCCCGCGCTCGGTGCAGCGCGCGATCAGATCACGCAGCTCGGTGGCGAATCCTGCCGTGCTCAGAGCCGGCCACAGTTGCCGCGGCCAGCCCACCGGCGAATCCGCGCCGTCCTCCAGATCGCCTGCCAGCAGCTCACGGATGATGCCGTCCTGTTCGGCGCTGGTGATCAGCCGGGGCGGCGCATCACCGTTGCGCTGCGCGGCGAGCCGCAGGACCGCGAAGGCATAGGAGTGCACGGTGCGCACGAGTGGTTCGCGAACCACGCCCGAGGTGCCGGCGGCCAGCAGGCGCGCGGTGATGGCGGCCCGTGCGGCGGTACGGAGCTGCGCCGACCCGGTCAGCAGCAGAACCGATTCCGGGTCGGCGCCGGCGGCGATGTGCTCGACCGCGGTGGTGACCAGCAGCGAGCTCTTGCCGGTGCCCGGCCCGCCCAGCAACCGCACCACCCCAGTGCGCCCCGGCTCGAGCAGGGCGGTGCCGGCCGGGAGCGCGGACTCGACGTGTTGTGCGGTCATGGTGAGCATGACACCAGAGGGGACCGACAAGTAGCGGAGCGGATTGGAGCGACAGACCCGACAAGTAGCGGAGCGGATTGGAGCGACAAGCCCGACAAGTAGCGGAGCGGAGCGGATTGGAGCGACAGGCCCGATAGGCAGCGGTCGCGGGCGGCCTGGCAGCATCGACGGCGTGCCCGACGACCACGAGCCCATCCAGCTGCAGGTGTACCGGTACGGCCCACCGGGTCCACCGCAGCTGCTGCTGATCCACGGCCTGACCGGTCACGGCCAGCGCTGGCAGACCCTGGCCACGCGGTATCTGCCGGAGTTGTCGATCGCGGCGCCCGATCTGATCGGGCACGGCCGCTCGTCATGGCAGGCGCCGTGGACGCTGGACGCCAACGCGGCGGCGCTGGCCGCGCTGCTGGACCGCCCGACCCTGGTGGTCGGGCATTCGTTCGGTGGGGCGCTGGCCTTGAATCTCGCTGCCGCCCATCCTGATCTGGTCAGCGGTCTGGTGCTGCTGGATCCGGCGGTCGGGCTGGACGGCCACTGGATGCGTGATATCGCCGACAGCATGCTGGCCTCGCCCGACTATACGGATCGTGACGAGGCCCGCCTGGAGAAGGTCAACGGTTCCTGGGGTGAGGTCGAGCCGGCCGAGCTTGACCGTGATCTCGACGAGCATCTGGTCGAGCGGTCGGACGGGCGGTGGGCCTGGCGGCTCAGCATCCCGGCGATGATGGCGTACTGGAGTGAGCTGGCGAGACGGCCCGCCCTTCCGCGCGGCGGGACGCCGACCGTGCTGGTGCGCGCCACCCGCACCAGTCCGCCGTATGCGCGCGACGGGTTGATCGACACGCTGGCCGGCCACCTGGGTGCGGATTTCACGTTGTTGGACTGGGATTGTGACCATATGGTGGCCCAGGCCAGGCCCGCCGACACCGCGGCGCTGATCCGCGAACGGCTGGGCTGATATGGCGGCGGTGACCGAGGAGCAGGTCGAGGCGGTACGGGCCCTGGTCGCCGCGATTCCGGCCGGCCGGGTGTCCACCTACGGCGATATCGCCAACACCGCAGGGCTTTCCAGTCCGCGGATCGTCGGCTGGATCATGCGCACGGACTCCTCGGATCTGCCCTGGCACCGGGTGATCACCGCATCGGGCCGGCCCGCACCGCATCTGGCCACCCGGCAGCTGGAACGGTTGCGGGCCGAGGGTGTGCTGGCCGTCGACGGTCGGGTGCCGTTGCGCGAATACCGGCACCAGTTCTGAGGCGAGCAGACGCAAACCTGCCTGTTTCGGGCGAAATTGGGGCAGTTTTATGTCTGCTCGCCGGAGAAACTCGCCAGAGAACGGGAGCGCTAGAGGATCAGCCGGACCAACGAGGCGGTGCGGGCAAGACCCGGGAACGCCGCGGCGGTGGACCGCGGATGCAGTGCATGCACCGCCAGGCGGAACATCAAAGCCCGCAACAACATCTGCGGCCACTCCGGTAGCGAGTCCCAGCGCTCCACCAGCCCGTCGTCGGCGTCACCCCAGGACAGGGCGTCGACCACGACCACCCCGGCGGCCCAGGACGACGGCCGCCAGTACGGCGTGATGTCGGTGATGCCTGGGGCCGCGGTGCCGGCGAAAAGCACTGTGCCGTAGAGGTCGCCGTGCACCAGCTGGGGGGAACCCCTGGTCGGCCTGCGCAGCCCGGACAGTTGGTTGATCAGCTCGACCGAGCGCTGCCCGTCCGTCGAGCCCGGTGCCACCCTGGCCCCGGCCGGCAGCGAATGCAGTGGGCGGTCCTCCCAGGCGGCGCGGTCGGCGGCGATGAACACGTCGACATCGGCCCACGGCGCGACCGGGGGCTGGGTCAGGAACCGCGGCCGGTCCAGTTTCGCGGTGGCCTCGTGCAGCCGCACCGCCGCCGAGACCACCTCGTCGTAGCGCGGTTCCGGGGTGCCCGCGACGAAGGTGTCGGCCCGCCAGCCCGCGACCACGTACCGCCCGTCGGTCGAGCGGACGGGCCTGGCCAGGCGCACCCCGTCGACGAACAACGTCTCGCGCACCTTGGCCGACCACGCCGAGCGGGCATGGTCTGGCACGAGAGACATCACCACTTCGCCGCAGCGCCAGCCACCCTCCCAGCTTGAGCCGAGCGGGACCGGGCGCACCCCGGACAGGCCGAACGCCGCCAGCACATGTTCCGGCGGGCGTTCCACACTCACTACCTCAGCCTAAGCTGTGGACCCGCAAACAGGCCGTCAGTACATGACCATGTCGGGTTCGAGCTGTTTGGCCCAGGCCACAATCCCGCCCTGCAGGTGCACGGCGTCGGAGAATCCGGCCTTCTTGACGATGGCCAGCACCTCGGCCGAGCGCACCCCGGTCTTGCAGTACAGCACCGGTGTCCGGTCGATCGCGAGCTTGGACAAGGCGTCACCGGATTCGAAGGTCGGCTTCGGGATGAGTTCGGCGCCCTTGATGTGATTGATATCCCATTCCACCGGCTCACGGACGTCGATCAGGGCCAACGGTTTGCCGGAGTCGAGCAGCTCCTGGAGCTCGCTCGGGGTGATCGTGGAACCGGACGCGGCGTCGGCGGCGGCTTCCGAGACGACGCCGCAGAACTCCTCGTAGTCGATCAGCTCGGTGATCTTCGGGGTGGCCGGGTCCTTGCGGATTCGGATGGTGCGGTAGGTCATGTCGAGGGCGTCGTAGACCATCAGCCGGCCCAGCAGCGGCTCGCCGATGCCGGTGATGAGCTTGATCGCCTCGGTACCCATCACCGAGGCGATCGAGGCGCACAGGATGCCCAGCACGCCACCCTCGGCGCAGGACGGCACCATGCCGGGGGGCGGCGGCTCGGGGTAGAGGTCGCGGTAGTTCAGGCCAAGACCGTCCGGCGCGTCCTCCCAGAACACCGACACCTGGCCCTCGAACCGGTAGATCGAGCCCCAGACGTAGGGCTTGCCTGCCAGCACGGCGGCGTCGTTGACCAGGTACCGGGTGGCGAAGTTGTCGGTGCCGTCCAGGATCAGGTCGTACTGGCCGAACAACTCGACGGCGTTATCGGGTTCGAGCCGGAACTCGTGCAGATTCACCGTGACCAGCGGGTTGATCTCCAGGATCGATTCCTTGGCGCTGAGCGCCTTGGACTTCCCGACGTCAGACTGGCCGTGGATGATCTGGCGTTGCAGGTTCGATTCGTCGACGACGTCGAACTCGACGATGCCGATCGTGCCCACCCCGGCGGCGGCCAGGTAGAGCAGCGTCGGCGAGCCGAGCCCGCCGGCACCGATCACCAGTACCTTGGCGTTCTTCAGCCGCTTCTGCCCGATCAGGCCGACATCGGGAATGATCAGGTGACGGCTGTAGCGGGTCACCTCTTCACGGGTGAGTTCGGCGGCCGGCTCAACCAGCGGCGGTAGCGACACATCCAAATTCGTGGACACCGGAGGTCTCCTCAGTTTCGCGGTCAGTTCCTGGTCCCAGGTGCTCGTACCCACAACGGTAATCGGGGCATCATGCTTCCCGAACGGCGGCAGCGGTTCCGGGGCGGCGATTAAGCGATGGGATACGGCCAGGGATTGAACCGGCAGGTCAGCCCGTTGGGCTGGACGGTCTCCGGATCGAACTTGGCGGCGTCGTTGTTCGAGGTGGAAAAGGTCTGCTGCATCATGATGGGCGCCAGGTCCCCGTTGCCCTCGCAGCCCTCGTGGCGCCGGTAGCCGACGGCGTGGCCGACCTCATGGTTGACCAGATACTGGCGGTAGGAGCCGATGTCGCCCTGGAACGGCACCGCCCCGCGCACCCAGCGGGCCTCGTTGACGAACACCCTGGGCTGATCGCCGTCGTAGGACGGGTTGAAGCACGACGACTCGAGCTGGATGTCGTAGCCGCAGCCCTCGCGGACCGTCATCGGTGAGGTCAGCGACACCCGGAAGTCGGGTTCGACGCCACTGCCCGCGTCGACCCTGGTGAAGGCGAACAGGCCGTTATGGGTCCAGCTCTTGGGGTTGGAGAGGGTCTCGCTGACCATCCGCGCGAACCCTTCGTCACCACCGAACGAGGCGGTGTCCACCCCGTCCTCGACCTCGACGGTGTAGGTGAACGACTTGGTGGTGCCCTCCCCCACCTTCGGCAGCGCGCCGGGCACGATGTGCCAGGTCTTGGCGCCGGCCTCGGTGAACGGCCCGCCCGCGGGCAGGATCCCGGTCGGCAGGTTGGCGTCGAACTCGGTCAGCCCTTTGGGCGGAGCCCCGACGATCGCGGTGCTGGCGGCGTCGATCGTCGGGGGGCCCTGCACCGGGCCGTCGTCGCCGAGGGCCGATTGCGGTGCGCTGGTGCCGGTGACGGTCTGGTACACCACCACCACGGTCAGCACGATCAGCACCGGAAGCGCGTACGCGCGCCATCCGTAGGTGGAGACGAAACGCCCGATCCAGGTCTGTTTGCGCCAGTGTTGCCGGTCGTCTCGATTGGAGCGGGTTCGGCCGGAATCCACGGCAAGCGGATCGCGTTGCGCGCGCAGCGGCTCCCGCCACTCGTTGCGCAGCGCCGGGACACGGCCACCCCCGCGATGTCCCGGGTCGTAGGTCACCGCACCAGAATGGCACAGCCGCCCCTCGATCCGTTCGCTGCGCGTCCGCTCCGTGACCTCGCCGGTGCCATTCCGAAATCCGCGACCGGTGCCCCAGCGGGCCGGGATCGACGGCCGATGAGCGAGCGTGTTTGGCTACCCGGCGCGCAACGGTAGTAATGTCGTGGCGATGAGCTGCGCGGACGAACATGTCCAAGTGCGCCACAGCAATACAGATTGAGGACTTGATGAGCGATCTCGCCAACCCCGCTGAGAGGAGAGGCGAAAAGCCCGCGGCGGGTGCCGGCCGCCGCGGAAACCGGCTCCCGCGTGACGAACGCCGCGGGCAGCTGCTGGCGGCTGCCAGCGAGGTGTTCGTCGACCGGGGCTATCACGCCGCGGGTATGGATGAGATCGCAGAACGTGCGGGCGTCAGTAAACCCGTTCTCTACCAACATTTCTCATCGAAGCTGGAGCTCTACCTGGCGGTGCTGCAGCGCCATGTCGACAATCTGGTGTCGGGCGTGCGGCAGGCGTTACGCACCACCACCGACAACCGGCAGCGGCTGCGCGCCGCCGTCGAGGCGTTCTTCGATTTCATCGAACACGACGGCCAGGGCTACCGGCTGATCTTCGAGAACGACTACGTCACCGAACCGCAGGTCGCGGCCCAGGTGAAGGTGGCCACCGAATCCTGCACGGATGCGGTGTTCGACCTGATCAGCCGGGATTCGGGGCTCGAAGCGCACCGGGCCAGGATGATCGCGGTGGGCCTGGTGGCGGTCAGCGTCGATTCGGCGCGCTACTGGCTGAACAACGAGCGGCCGATCGACAAGGACGCGGCCGTTGAGGGCACGGTGCAGTTCGCCTGGGGCGGACTGTCACACGTGCCGCTCACCCGCTCCTGATTCAGGCGGATTCGGCACCGACGCCGAAGCCGACGCGGCGAACATCGGCCGCACCGATCTCGACATAGGCGATCCGGCTCGACTGCACCAGGAATCGGCGTCCCTTCTCATCGGTCAGCGCCAGCACACCCGCATCCTTGGTGAGTGCGTCGGTGACCTGCTGCTCCACCTCGGTGGGCGTCTGCGCGCTGTTGAAGGTCAGCTCCCGCGGACTGTCCGTGACACCGATCTTGACCTCCACGCTGGACCCCTTTTCTTCTCTGCTTACTTCGTGTCCCTCAGCAGGCTAATGGACGCCGCCCACGCCCCGGCGGCGACGGGACTACGCGCTGAGCGAAGCGGCCGGGCGGCGGTCGAGATGTTGGGCGGCCGAACCGAGTCCGGACCGTGACCAACACGCGCCGCGCTGAACATCATCTGTCACTTCTGTCTCGATAGCATCAGCACCGATATTGGACGAGACGACTGGACAGCCGCATGACCAGGCACTATTCGCCGTACGACACGGCGCACACCGAACGTTTCGGGGACCACCGCTCGGAGCCGGGCGCCTACCGGACGTACCCCTCCCACCCGGGTCACGACGCCAGCTACGAGGCCGGTTACCAGGTTGAGGACTACGACGACTTCGTCGACGACATCGAGTTCTACGAGGACCCCATCGACCGGCGCTGGATCTGGGTGGCCGGTGTGGCAGGCGCGGTGCTGCTGGTCGCGGTCATCTGCACGGTGGTGATCCTGGGTGGCGGCGACAGCGGCTCGGTGTCGGCGACGGTGGCCCCACCGCCCACCGAGACCAGCCAGCCGGCCACCACGCCCCCGCAGGATGCGACGTCGACCCCGAAGCCGGTCGCGCCGTCGGCACCGCTGTCCCCCGAGACGGTCACGACGGTGACCCCGTCGCCCAGCGCCCCCGCCGCGACGACCCCGCCGGTACCCGCGGCGCCGCCCGCCCCGGCGGCCGCGGCTGCGCCCGCCACCGACCCGCGCACGATCACCTACCGGGTGACCGGGACACGCCAGCTCATCGACCTGGTGACGATCGTCTACACCGATGCGCAGGGCGCGCTGCAGACCGATATCAACGTGGCGTTGCCGTGGGCCAAGACCGTCGTGCTCAATCCCGGCGTCGAGCTCAAATCGGTCACCGCGACCAGCATCGCCGGTCAGCTCAACTGCTCGATCACCGACGCCTCCGGCGCCGTGATCCTGCAGCAGAACACCAACAGCATGATCTCCACCTGCACCCAGTAGCCGGGATCAGGCCAGGCCCAGTTCCTGCATCCGGGAATGGTGGGTGTGTTGCAGGCGGCTGAAGAACTCGGCCATCTGGGTCAGCCCCTCACCGCTGGACATCACCAGATCGACGAGTTCGTCATGATCGGCGAGCACGAACTGCGCCTGGGTGACCGCCTCGCCGAGGAGACGACGCGCCCAAAGGGCCAACCGGTGCCGCTGGCGTTCGCTGGCGGTCACCGCGTTCTGCACCTCGGCCACCACGAACTGTGAGTGACCGGTCTCGGCCAGCACCGCCCGCACCACCGACGCGACCTCTTCCGGCAGGGCGCCGGCGATCTCCAGGTAGAAATCGGCGGCCAGTGCATCGCCGATGTAGGTCTTCACCAACGCCTCCAGCCACGTGCTCGGCGTGGTCATCCGGTGGTAGTTCTCCAACACCGTGGCGTATTTGGAGATCGCGGAGACGACGTCAACTCCCCTGCGTTCCAACGCATCCCGCAACATCTCATAGTGGCCCATCTCGGCGGCGGCCATGCTGGCCATGTTGATCCGGCCCCGCAGGTCCGGCGCCATCCGGGCCTCGTCGGTCAGCCGGTAGAACGCCGCGACTTCGCCGTAGGCCAGCACCGCAAACAACTCGTTGACCCCCGGATGCGCCGCGGTCACACCGCCGGGGGCGCCCTGGTCGACGATCCGTTCTGCGGCAGGCTGAGACGCATTCATGGCGCCAACTCTAGACTCCGCGCGGCGTCCGGAACGGCCGGCAAATCGGGCCGGGCATGCCGACCAGCTACAATGACACGTGGTAACGGCTTCGAGCCCACTATTGGACCGATACCGGGTCGTTTCTGGACATCGATACGCCATCGGTTCAAGTCGATTCAGGTCTGCCCGGATCCGCTACCAGGAAATGTGCGTGCACGCAGTCGGCCCGCCGCCAGAGCTGGGCCCAAGCGGATCGGCAGCGCCGTCGGATACCCGATGTATCCGGGCGAACCCGGCCGTTTTCATCGTCGAACTCGTGCGCGCTGGATGCCCATGAGGTTTGACAGTGAAAGGCTACCGCCCGCGATTATGACCCATCTGAACAAGACTTTTGCCGAGCTCGGTGTGCGCGAGGAGATCGTGCGCGCCCTCGCCGAGAAAGGCATCGAACACCCCTTCGCCATCCAGGAACTGACCATGCCGCTGGCGCTGGCCGGCGACGATCTGATCGGCCAGGCCCGCACAGGCATGGGCAAGACCTACGCCTTCGGCGTTCCGCTGCTGCACGGCGTCGTCAGTGACGAGAAGCGGCCGCTCAACGGCACCCCCCGCGCGCTGGTCGTGGTTCCCACCCGCGAACTGTGCCTGCAGGTCTACGACGACCTCGCCGGCGCCGCGCAGTACCTGAACGCACCGGACCGCAAGTTCTCGGTGACCTCGATCTACGGCGGCCGTCCGTACGAGCCCCAGATCGAGGCGCTGCGCAACGGTGTCGACGTGGTTGTCGGCACCCCGGGTCGGCTGCTCGACCTGGCCCAGCAGGGCCATCTGCAGCTCGGCGGCCTGTCGGTGCTGGTGCTCGACGAGGCCGACGAGATGCTGGACCTGGGCTTCCTGCCCGATATCGAGCGGATCCTGCGGCTGACCCCCGACGACCGGCAGTCGATGCTGTTCTCGGCCACCATGCCCGACCCGATCATCACGCTGGCCCGCACGTTCATGAACCAGCCGACCCACATCCGGGCCGAGGCCCCGCATTCGGCGGCCACCCACGACACCACCGAGCAGTTCGCCTACCGGGCCCACGCGCTGGACAAGGTCGAGTTGGTGGCCAGAATCCTGCAGGCCGACGGCCGCGGCGCCACGATGATCTTCACCCGTACCAAGCGCACCGCCCAGAAGGTGTCCGACGAGCTGGCCGAACGCGGCTTCAAGGTCGGCGCGGTGCACGGCGACCTGGGCCAGGGCGCGCGCGAGAAGGCGCTGAAGTCGTTCCGCACCGGCCAGATCGACGTCCTGGTCGCCACCGATGTCGCCGCCCGCGGTATCGACATCGACGACATCACCCACGTCATCAATTTCCAGATCCCCGAGGACGAGCAGGCCTATGTGCACCGGATCGGCCGGACCGGCCGGGCGGGCAAGACCGGTATCGCGATCACCCTGGTGGACTGGGACGAGCTGCCCCGCTGGGCGATGATCGACAAGGCGCTGGGCCTGGGCTGCCCGGATCCGGCCGAAACCTATTCCAGCTCGCCGCACGTCTACACCGAACTCGGTATTCCGGCCGACGCGGGCGGCACCGTCGGCACCCCGCGCCGCTCCGGCGCCAAACGCGAGGACCGGCGGGCCGGTAGGGGCGACGGATCCGAGACGCGGATCTCCTCGGCGGATTCGCCGTCGGACCGCCCGGCCAGGACCCGCAACCGGCGGCGCACCCGCGGCGGTAAGACCGCCACCGGCCATCCCCAGAGCGCTGCCGCCGAGGCGTCGGACGGGGCACCGGTCACCGATTCCGGTGACAACGGCAACGAGGCGCCGCATTCCGCCCGGCGCCGCCGCCGTCGCCGCCCGCGCAAGACCGAATCGGCCACCGCCGGCTAGCCGGCAGCCCATCACCCGATGGTCAAACCCGAACGCCGCACCCGCGGCGATATCGTCGCGGCCGCCGCGATCGTCGCGGTCATCGCGGTCGCGGCCGGATTGATCTGGTGGACCAGTGATGCGCGGGCCACGATGAGCAGGCCCGCACCGTCACCAGTGCCGTATCTGACCCCGGCCTCCGCGGTGCCGGGCACCCTCGCCCAGCGGTGGGCCGCCGACAGCCGCAAGACCACCGTGCCGGTGATCGCCGGCGGATCGGTGGTGACCGGGGATGGGCGCACCGTCGACGGACGCGACCCGGTCAGCGGCGCGGTGCTGTGGAGCTACGCCCGCGACGTCGACCTGTGCGGGGTGACCTCGGTGTATGAGTACGCCGTCGCGGTCTACCCGGACCAGCGCGGATGCGGCCAAGTCAGCACCATCGACGGTGAGACCGGGCGGCGCGGCCCGACCCGGACCGCCTACGCCGACCCCGCCGTCAAGTTGTCCACCGACGGCACCACCGTGCTGTCGGCCGGCGACAGCCGCCTCGAACTGTGGCGTTCCGATATGGTCCGGATGCTCAGCTACGGTGCGCTCGACGCCAGGATCAAACCCGACGTGCCCGCGCTGCCGCTGTGCCGGCTGATGTCGGCGGCGGCGAGCTCGACGGCCGTTTCGGTGCTGGAATCCTGCCCCAAAGCCAAGGATCTGCGGCTGACCCTGCTGCGCCCGGCCGACGAGGAGGACACCCCCGATGTGCGCTTCGTCGACCTGCCCGGGGTGACCGCCGAATCGGGTGCCCGGGTGATCGCCGTCTCGGGAACCACGACCGCGGTCTATCTGCCGACACCGAAACCGACCGTCAACATCGTCGACGAGACCGGGGCGACGGTGGCCAGCACCCTCCTGGCCAAACCCGCCGCACCGCAGTCCACCACGACCAGCGCCGGGAAGCTGATCACCTGGTGGACCGGGGATTCGGTGCTGGTGTTCAGCACCGACGAAGGGGCCGATGGACTGCGCTACAAGTACACCGTCAGCCCGTCGGGGCGACACCTGCCGGTCGGCCCGGCCACCGTGATGTCGGGACGGCTGCTGGTGCCGGTCGACGACGGCTACGACGTGTTCGACCCCGACACCGGGACCGGGGAGCGGCACATCCCACTGGCCCGCAAGCCCAGCGTCTCCCCGGTGGTGCCCGCGATCGCCGGATCGACCGTGCTCGAACAGCGCGGCTCCCAACTGGTGGCGCTGGGTTCCGGATAACCACCTGCGCGCCGAGTTCGACGAAACTGTTGCTCGAGCAGCGCCGCGGACCGCGTTTTCGTCGGATTCGCCGGGCGGGCCGCACCCGCCAGGTGTCAGCCGAGGTCGATGACGACGACGCTGGTGTTGTCGCTGCCGCCGGCGTCGTTGGCCACCTCGACCAGCCGGTCGGCCGCGGCCCGCACATCGGCCGCGGTGGCGGCGTCGAAGATGGCCGACTCGTCGGCGGCCGCGAACAATCCGTCACTGCTGATCAACAGCCGGTCACCGGGGCGGCACTCGACGTCGACGACATCGGGGTGCAGCACCGGTCCGATGCCCAACGCCCGGGTCAACAGGTGCCGTTGCGGATGCAGCCGGGCCTGCGCGCGGCTGATCTCCCCGATCCGCACCAGCTCACCGGACACGCTGTGATCGTCGGTGAGTTGGTCCATCCGGCCGTCCCTGATCCGGTACAGCGGCGAATCACCCACGTTCAGCGCCAACGGCCCACCCTGATCGGGGCCGAATACCGCCACCACGGTCAGGGTGGCCCCCGAGGCGCCGCCACCGTCGGCACCGCCGGCGCTGACCAGCTGCCAGACCCGCTCGTTGGCCCGCTGCACGGCCTCCACCAGCCCGTCGCGGTCGGACGAGGCGGCGAATCCGGCCGCGAGCGTCTCCAGTGCCAGCCGGCTGGCGTCCGCACCGGCCACGCCGAAACCGTCGGCGACCGCGTACAGGATCCCGTCGGCCAGCACCGCGTCCTGGTTACTGTCCCGGACCGGGCCCTGATCGGTGGCCGTCGCGGCCGTCACGACAACTGACATCGGGCTCGATCACACCACCTCTGGCGTGAAGGTGGGCAGCTTCTTGCCGGATTTCCAATGTCTGAGCAGTGCGTCGGCCAGTTCCCGGTAGGCCAGCGCACCCTTGTTCTTACGTCCCGCCAGCACCGATGAGCCCGACGCGCTCGCCTCGGCGAATCGGACGGTGCGTGGGATCGGCGGGGCCAGCACCGGCAGCTCGTACCGGTCGGCGACATCGAGCAGCACGTCGCGGCTGTGCGTGGTGCGCGCGTCGTAGAGCGTCGGCAGCGCGCCCAGCAGCGTGAGCTCCGGGTTGGTGATCTGCTGGACATCGGAGATGGTGCGCAGGAACTGGCCGACGCCGCGATGCGCCAGCGTCTCGCACTGCAGCGGCACCACCACGTCGTGCGCGGCGGTCAGGCCGTTGAGGGTGAGCACACCCAGCGACGGCGGACAATCGATGATCACCACGTCGAACTCGGACTCGATCTTGGCCAGGGCACGTTTGAGCGCGTACTCCCGCCCGGCCCGCATGAGCAGCATGGCCTCGGCGCCGGCCAGGTCGATATTCGCCGGCAGCAGCGTCATCCCCTCATCGGTGGGCACCAGCGCGGCGCCGGGCTCAACCTCGCCGAGCAGCACCTCGTGTACCGAGACCGGCAGTTTGTCCGGGTCCTGGCCCAGCGAGAACGTCAGACAGCCCTGTGGGTCCAGGTCCACCAGCAACACCCGCCGGCCCTTCTCCACCATCGCCGCACCCACCGACGCCACCGTCGTCGTCTTGGCTACCCCACCCTTTTGATTGGCGACCGCTAATACTCGAGTCACCCGTTCATCCAAGCACGCGCCGGGCGGCATCGGGCCGGCGTGCGGCAGAATCGCCGGTGTGAGCGCCACACAGCACCGTCTCATGCTGCTTCGACACGGCGAGACCGAGTGGTCGGCCAGCGGCAGACACACCGGCCGCACCGACCTCGACCTCACCGAAACTGGCCGGGAACAGGCGAAATTGGTCGCCGAGGCACTGGCCGACCTCCAGTTGGACCACCCGCTGGTGATCAGCAGCCCGCGGCACCGGGCCCTGATGACCGCCGAGCTGGCCGGGCTGACCGTCGACGAGGTCGACCCGGTGCTGGCGGAATGGGACTACGGGGATTACGAGGGGCTGACCACCGCGCAGATTCGCCGCACCGTGCCGGACTGGCTGGTGTGGACGCACGGCTGCCCGGGCGGTGAGGATGTGGCCGCGGTGGGCGGGCGCGCCGACCGCGCGGTCGCAATGGCGTTGCGCCAGATGGAAAGCCGTGACGTGGTGTTCGTCGGGCACGGTCACTTCTCCCGCACGCTGCTCACCCGCTGGGTGGAGTTGCCGGTCGCCGACGGTATCCGGTTCTCGATGGCGGCGGCCTCGATCGCGGTGTGTGGTTTCGAGCACGGCGTCCGCCAGATCACCGCGCTCGGCCTCACCGGCCACCCCAACCCATGCCTGCCGCAGTGACCGGCCCGTCCTTCGTACTCGCAGGCCCGGCCGGGGCGATCGTGGCGGACGGGGTGCGGACCGGGTTCGCCGGCATCTCCGATGCGCAGGCCGCGCTGCGCACCGGGACCGCGCCGATCGTGGTGGGCGCGCTGCCCTTCGATCTGACCGCACCGGCGGCGCTGCACGAGCCGACGGCGTTCCGGTTCACCGCGGCGCTGCCCGACTGGGAGGTGGGGAGCGCCCCTGAGCCGCCGCCCGATCGCGAGACGCTGCCGAGCGGCGAGGTGCACCGGCAGCGGGTGGCCGAGGCGGTTCGACGGCTGCGCAATCCACATACGGCCCTGGACAAGGTGGTGTTGGCCCGCACCCTGCGGCTGACGGCGTCGGCGCCGTGGGACACCCGCGCGGTGCTGCGCAGACTGGCCTCGGCCGATCCGGCTGCCACGGTGTATCTGGCCGATCTGTCCCCGGCCGGCGGGCGCTACTCCGGCAGCGTCCTTGTCGGCGCGAGCCCCGAGCTGCTGGTCGCCCGCGACGGCGACACCGTGGTCTGCCGACCGTTCGCGGGCTCGGCGCCGCGTTCGCCCGATCCAGAAACCGACCGGGCCAATGCCGTCGCGCTGGCCGCCTCCGGCAAGAACCGCCATGAGCACCAGCTGGTGGTCGACGTCATGCGCACGGCGCTGGACCCGTTGTGCTCCGAGCTGGCGATCGCGGCCGAACCCGAACTGCACGGCACCGACGCGCTGTGGCACCTGAGCACCCCGATCCGCGGTCGTCTGCGTGAAAAGCGCACCACAGCAATCGATCTGGCGCTAGCCTTGCACCCCACCCCGGCCGTCGGCGGCGTACCCGCCGATCTGGCGGCGGCGGTGATCGGCGAACTCGAGGGAGACCGCGGCTTCTATGCCGGGGCGGTCGGCTGGTGCGACGCCGACGGCGACGGCAGCTGGGTGGTGTCGATCCGGTGCGCGCTGCTGTCCGCCGACGGGCGCACCGCACTGGCCCACGCCGGGGGCGGTATCGTCGCCGAATCCGACCCCGACGACGAAGTCGACGAGACCACAACGAAATTCCGTACCATTCTGACCGGTCTGGGGGCCACCACATGAGTGAGTTGATCCGGCGGGTGCGGCCCGGCGATGAGGTCGAGATCGCCGCGATGATCCGCGAACTGGCCGAATTCGAGCGTGCCGCCGACGAATGCACCGTCACCGAAACACAGCTGCACACCGCACTTTTCGGCGACAAGCCGGTGGCCTACGGGCACCTGGTCGAGGTCGACGGACAGGCGGCCGCCACCGCGGTGTGGTTCCTGAACTTCTCCACCTGGGACGGTGTGGCCGGGATCTACCTCGAGGACCTGTTCGTGCGGCCCGCGTTCCGCAGGCGTGGCCTGGCCCGAAAGCTGTTGGCCACGTTGGCCGACGAATGCGTGCGCAACGGCTACTCCCGGTTGCAGTGGGCGGTGCTGAACTGGAACGTCAACGCCATCGCCCTCTACGACGCGGTCGGCGGTACACCTCAGACCGAGTGGACCACCTACCGGGTGTCGGGCCCCGAACTCACCGCGCTGGCCGCCGAGACCGCCTAATCGCGGGTGGTGAGCCACTGCACGGCGCTCGGGCTGAACAGCATCCCGAGCGTCAGCACCGCCAGCAGGCCCACCAGCAGGCCATAGACGACGTGGTGGGAGGTGACCACGTACCAGGCCACCGGCAGCAACAGCAGATTGGTCAGCACCGCGATTCCCCGGCCCCACCGGCGGCCGGTGATCAGCGCCCAGCCGCCGGCCAGCACACCGGCGCCGATGAGGATGAACCAGACCGCCGTGCCGTATCCGCTCACGATGTGCTGATCGGCCCCGCCAACCGCACGCACCAGCAGCACCACCGCCATCACCAGGGCGGCCACCCCCTCCGCAGCGGTCAGGAATCCCGCATAGCGCACCGCGGGCGGTTGCGTCACGACAATCGCCCGGCCAGGTAGCGCACCGCGTATTCGTACCCAGCCGGACCGGCACCGGCGATCACCGCATCGGCCACACCCGACACGAAGGAATGGTGCCGGAACTCCTCTCGGGCCGCGATGTTGCTCAAATGCACTTCCACGACCGGTAATTCGACGGAGATCAAGGCGTCGCGGATAGCCACCGAGGTGTGGCTGTAGGCGCCGGGATTGATCACGATGCCCGCGCAGTCACCGCGGGCGGCGTGGATCGCGTCGATCAGTGCGCCCTCGTGGTTGCTCTGTACGGCGCGCACCTCGAAGCCGAATTCGGCGGCCAAGGCCGCTACCGATTGTTCGATCTCGGCCAGCGTGGTGGAGCCGTAGACCTCGGGCTGGCGGGTGCCGAGCAGGTTGAGATTGGGTCCGTTGACGAGCAGCAATCGGCGATCGGTCACCCTCGTAAGGTACCGATGCGCTACCGCCGGGCGGCAAGGCTCACCGGTAAGGGCACCTCGAAACCGGGGCTGGGACACTGATCCGATGCCGAGCGAGCAGCGCTGCCCCTGCGGGTCGGGTGAGGCATACGGTTCGTGCTGCGGGCCACTGCACGGTGGTGCGCGCATCGCGCCGACCGCCCTCACGCTGATGCGGTCCCGGTTTTCCGCCTTTGCCCTCGGGCTCGGCGACTACCTGCTGGCCAGCTGGCATCCGAGCACCCGCCCACGTCGCCTGACCCTCGACGACACCATCGTCTGGCGCCGGCTGCAGATCGTCGACACCGAGGCAGGCGGCCCGCACGACGAGACCGGGGTGGTGGAGTTCCGCGCGGTGTATCAGCGCGACGGCGACCGGCTGATCCTGCACGAGCGCAGCCGATTCGTGCGCGACGGCGACGCGGTATGGCACTACCTGGACGGGGATGTGCGGGGGTGAGTCGCCGACACGACCGGTTAACCACTCCGGGTTAGGCTCATCCCCCGTGCGTGCCGTCCTGATCGTCAATCCGAACGCCACTTCGACCACCCCGGCCGGGCGTGACCTGCTCGCCCACGCGCTCGAGAGCCGCGTGAAGCTGACCGTCGCACACACCGATCACCGGGGCCACGCCATCGAGATCGCCGACGAAGCGACCCGTGACGGGGTGGACGTGCTGATCGTGCACGGCGGCGACGGCACGGTGAACGAGGTGGTCAACGGCGTGCTCGGGGACTGCGGCCGTCGGCCCGACGCCGAGGCCGCACCCGCGGTGGCGGTGGTGCCCGGCGGTTCGGCGAACGTCTTCGCGCGTGCCCTCGGTATCAGCCCCGACCCGATCGAGGCGACCAACCAGCTCGTCGATCTGCTCGGCGACTACCGGCGGGGCGCCCAGTGGCGCCGGATCGGGCTGATGGACTGCGGTGAGCGCTGGGCGGTGTTCACCGCGGGCATGGGCGTCGACGGCGATGTGGTGGGTGCGGTGGAGGCTCAGCGCGCCAAGGGCCGCACGGTGACCGCATCCCGCTACATCAGGGTCGCGGTGCGCGAGATGCTGGCCAGCGCGCGCAGGGAGCCCACGCTGACGCTGCACCTGCCCGGTGCCGAGCCGATCGGCGGTGTGCATTTCGCCTTCGTGTCCAACTCCAGCCCGTGGACCTACGCCAACACCCGACCGGTGTGGACCAACCCGGACACCACGTTCGAGACCGGCCTTGGCGTGTTCGCGACCACCAGCATGAACGTCTGGGCGAACCTGCGACTGGTACGTCAGATGGTCTCGCGCAACCCGAGCATCACGGGCAGGCATCTGGTCCGCGACGACGACGTGTCAACGGTCACAGTGACGAGTAACACGCCCGTTTCGTGCCAGATCGACGGTGATTACGCCGGACTGCGTGAAACCATGACGTTCACGGCTGTCCCCGAGGCGCTGAGCGTGGTGGCACCCCCGGCTAAAACTCCCTGACCTGCAGCGATAAGACGCCTACGATTATTTTAGGGCGCAAGTGGGTTTAGTGTAGTACAAACGGATGAGGCCTCTGATAACAGGCCTTGGTAGTGACATTGCCCACGAGTTAACGCGCCGCTATTGACATCTGTTCAGCCTGTGAAAACATCGGATGCAACAGTGCAGAAACATTCCGTGTGCACGCGTTAACAGCCGAAGAAAAAAGCTCGTGCGTCTTGCTGCGCACAGATGAAATTTGACGAGGAGTTAGACGAATGGATTGGCGCCACAAGGCGGTCTGTCGCGACGAGGATCCGGAGCTGTTCTTCCCCGTGGGAAACAGCGGACCGGCGCTCGCCCAGATCGCTGACGCAAAGCTGGTCTGCAACCGCTGCCCGGTGACCACCGAGTGCCTGAGCTGGGCACTGGAGTCCGGTCAGGATGCCGGCGTGTGGGGTGGCATGAGCGAGGATGAGCGTCGTGCCCTCAAGCGTCGCAACGCCCGCACCAAGGCCCGCACAGGGGTCTGAGGCGGACAAGCCCTCAGAAAGCGCTACGGCCCCGACGAAAAGTCGGGGCCGTAGCGCTTTTCTTCGACGAATTCCACGGCGAATTCCGTAATCGGCGTCACATTTCGCACTAACGACCGCTATTTATCGGCCGAACTCTGCGCGACCCCTCGACTACGCCGGCCGATCGGCACCCGCAGCACCACATCGGTGCCGCCGTCGGGCACATCGTGCACCCCCAGCGAGCCGTCCAGTTCGGCGGACACCAGCGTCCGCACGATCTGCAGACCCAGCCGGTCGGACTTCTCCAGGCTGAAGCCGGCGGGCAGACCGCGGCCGTCGTCGTGCACGACGACGTCGAGCCAGCGGGCCGAGCGCTCGGCCCGGATCGTCACGTTCCCGTGCGATGTGGTGGCGTCGAAGGCATGCTCGATGGCGTTCTGGACCAGTTCGGTGATCACCATGATCAGCGCCGTGGCCCGGTCGGCGTCGAGCACGCCCAGGTCTCCCGCCCGGTTGATCCTGATCGGGGTTCCCATGTTGTCCGGGGCCGCAACGTCATTCATGATCGGCAGGATCCGGTCGACCACCTGGTCGAGGTTGACCTCCTCGTCGACCGACATCGACAGCGCGTCGTGGACCAGCGCGATCGAGGACACCCGGCGCACGGATTCTGTGAGGGCCTCACGAGCTTCGACGTTGTTGGTGCGACGGGACTGCAGCCGCAGCAGCGCCGCGACGGTCTGCAGGTTGTTCTTCACCCGGTGGTGGATCTCCCGGATGGTGGCGTCCTTACTGAGGAGCGCCCGGTCCCGTCGCTTGACCTCGGTGACGTCGCGGATCAGCACCGCCGCACCGGCCGCAGCGCCGTGTACGACCAGCGGCAGGGTGCGCAGCAGCACCGCGGCGCCACCCGCGTCGACCTCCATGCGCATGCTGGATCCGCCGGCCAGCGAGTCGCGGACGTGGTTGGCCAGTTCCTGCGCCTCGAACGGGTCTGAGATCAACGGACGGGTGGCGGTGACGAGGTTGTGCCCGTCGAGCTCGGAGGCCAGCCCCATGCGGTGATAAGCCGAGATCGCGTTGGGGCTGGCGAACACCACATCGCCGACCTCGTCGAGGCGGATGAACCCGTCGCCGACCCGGGGGCTGGACCGCGACATGGCCAGATCGCCGACGTTGGGAAAGGTGCCCTCCGAGAGCATGTGCAGCAGGTCGCCCGCACAGTCGAGGTAGGCGCCCTCCAGCGGGCTGGCCATCCGCCGGGCGGCCAGCGCGGTCTGGTGCGTCAGCACGGCGACCACCTGGTCGCGGTGCCGCACCGGGACCGCTTCCACGTTCAGCCCGGGTGCCTCCGGCGAGTCGTGGCGTCCGTCGTCGCTCCCGCGTCCGATGGCGCCCGATTCGAAGGCCGTGGCGGCGACGGGAAGATCGCCCGCTGCGGCCAGGGTGCCGACCGAATCGGCCAGCAGCACGGTCGGGGCGGTATTGGGCCGCACCTGCGCGACGCACACCAGCACGCCGTCATCGCGGCGCACCCACATCAGATAGTCGGCGAACGACAGATCGGCCAGCAGCTGCCATTCACCGACCACCGCGTGCAGATGGTCGACGGCGTTCCCGGGCAGGACCGTGTGCTCGGCCAGCAGGTCACCGAGGGTCGACATCAGCCAGCGTCCACCGGGCACGTGGGCGGCAGCGCAGTGACCCGCGTCAGTCGATCACCGCGATGAGGTCGCCGGCCTGGATGACGTCGCCGACGGCGACGCTGACCTTGGTGACGGTGCCGGCCGCCTCGGCGAGCACCGGTATCTCCATCTTCATCGACTCGAGCAGCACCAGGGTGTCCCCCGCGCCGATCTGATCGCCCTCATGAATCATGACCTCAAGCACACTGGCCACGATTTCCGCGCGAACATCCTCGGCCATCTTCACCCCACTCAACTCCGGCTGCTGTCACCGATCACTTCTGTCTACCGGCCTATATCGAACCACAACCCGGCGTGGACAGCGCTGTCGCCGGGCCATGAGACACTGGGGGGCAAGCTCTAAACGTCTGGAGGAACATCATGGCCAAGCGTGGCCGCAAGAAGCGGGACCGTAAGCATTCGAAAGCCAACCACGGCAAGCGTCCCAACGCCGGTTCGAAGTCAGTGCGCTAGCCGATCCGGCCGACCGTGACCGCCCGACTCCCCGCGGAGATCGGGCGGTTTGTCGTCGGGGCGGCGGGCCAGGCCCGTCAGCCCCGGATGATGGTGGTGCGGCTGATCTCGATGCGCAGCCGCTCGCGTAGACCTGCCGGAGCCTTCTCACCACTGCATTTACTGGCGATCAGGCGCTTCACCCGGTCCTCGACCCCATAGTGGCGCAGGCAGGCCGGGCATTCCTCGAGGTGGTGCTTGAGCTTGTCGCGGCTTTCGGCCGTGCATTCACCGTCCAGCAGCGTCCACACCTCGGCGATCACCGCCGCGCACTCGGGATGCTCCGGGTCGACCGGACCCACCGGCGGGGTCCAGCGTTCCTCTTCGTCGCGCTCGCTCATGACGACACCTCCTCGGGCTCACCAAGCTGCTGACCTCGAATGAAGCCGCGATCCCTGGCCACATCGGACAGCAGGTCGCGCAGCTGCTTGCGGCCGCGGTGCAGGCGGGACATCACCGTCCCGATCGGCGTATCCATGATTTCGGCGATCTCCTTGTACGGGAAGCCCTCGACGTCGGCGTAGTAGACCGCCATCCGGAACTCCTCCGGCAGCGCCTGCAGCGCCGCCTTGATCTCGGTGTCGGGCAGCGCCTCGAGCGCCTCCACCTCGGCCGAACGCAGACCGGTCGACGAGTGCTCGGCGTTCGCCGCCAGCTGCCAGTCGGTGATCTCGTCGGTCGGGTACTCCGACGGCTGCCGCTGCTTCTTGCGGTAGCTGTTGATGTAGGTGTTGGTCAGGATGCGGTACAGCCACGCTTTGAGGTTGGTGCCCTCGCGGAACGAGCGGAACCCGGCATAGGCCTTGACCATGGTTTCCTGCAGTAGGTCCTCGGCGTCGGCGGGGTTGCGCGTCATCCGCAGCGCACCGCCGTAGAGCTGATCCAGCAGCGGAATCGCGTCGCGTTCGAACCGCGCCGTGAGGTCGGCATCCGTCTCGGGCGTCGCGTCCGGCGTCCCGGGTTCTGCCCGGTCGACGTCAGTCATCGTGGGAAACACCTTCCCTTCAGTCGCGGCGTCACCGAACGAACCGGGATGCCACCCGGTAACCGCCGGATATTCCAGGCACACGGTCGACGCCAAAATCCCTCCTCCGATCCTAGAGCGTGCTAGCGACAAACCACGCCGAGTGCGCTCACGCACTGACGCTGACTGCAATAACAGCACGGCCGGGCCGAACTGTTCCCGGTTACGCTGGCCCGGTGGCACGCGCAGCGACCCCGGCCATCGCGGCCCTGGTGGCGGCCGGAATCGACCATGAGGTGGTGGCCTACCGCCACGACTCTCGCAATACATCTTTCGGGGCCGAGGCGGTCGCCGAACTCGCCGCCGGCGGCATCGTGGCCGAGCAGGTGTTCAAGACCCTGGTGCTCGGCCTGCCCAGAGGTCTGGCGGTGGCCGTGCTGCCGGTGCCGGCGAAGCTGTCGTTGAAGGCCGCCGCGGCCGCGCTGGGGGTGCCGAAAGCCGAGATGGCCGATCCGGCGGCGGCCCAGCGTTCCACCGGATATGTGCTCGGCGGCATCTCACCGCTCGGCCAGCGCAAGGCACTGCCGACCGTGGTGGACAGCTCGGCACTCAGGTTCGACAAGGTGCTGTGCAGCGCGGGCAAACGGGGGCTGGACCTGGCGCTCGCACCGGCCGACCTGATTCGCGCGACGGGCGCGGTGACCGCCGAGATCGGCGTTCGGTGACTGCGGGCAGCCGCCCAGCGCTGCGTCTCCCCCCTGGACGTAATGTGGGCCCGGTGAAATTGACGGTTCTGGGGATGGGCGCGCTCGCACCGGCCGCGGTGGCAGTGATCGCGGCCGCCCTCGGCGGCGCCCCGCCGCCACCCTCGATCACGCTGGTCGACAACACTGTGGCGCTGGAGCCAGGTGACGGTTCGCTGTCCGGCGACCAGACCCTGACCCCGTTCGACGTGCAGAACCCGGCGATCGGCAAGCTCGATCCGCGGCTGCTGACCGCCGTCCAGAACGCGGCCAACGCAGCTTCGGCCGACGGCATCACCATGACCGTCACCTCGGGTTGGCGGTCACCGGACTTCCAGCAGACCCTGCTCGACAATGCGGTGCAGACCTACGGCAGCTTGGCCGCGGCCCGCGAGTACGTGCAGACCCCGGCGGCATCCCGTCATGTGACCGGCGAGGCCGTCGACATCGGAGGAACCGGCGCCGACCAATGGTTGATCGCCAACGGCCCGCGATTCGGGCTGTGCCAGATCTACGCCAACGAGCTGTGGCATTTCGAACTGGTCGCCGACCCGCTGGGCACCTGCCCGCCGCTGCTGCCCAACGCCGCGGGCTGAGGGTCCGTGGCGTCGCTCACCGGCGCCCCGGTGCTGGCCACCACGTCGTCGTACCCGACGCCCGGTGCCAGTTCCACCACCGCGAATCCGTCACCGGTGACGTCGAAGACCCCGAGGCCGGTGATCACCCGACTCACAACGGCCTTACCGGTCAACGGCAGCTCGCAGGCCGAAAGCAGTTTTGCCGCACCGGATCTGGTCACGTGATCCATCAGCACGATGACCCTGCCGGCGCCGTTGACGAGATCCATCGCGCCGCCCATGCCCTTGACCATCGACCCGGGCACCATCCAGTTGGCCAGGTCGCCGTTGGCCGCGACCTGCATGCCGCCCAGCACCGCGACATCGACGTGGCCGCCGCGGATCATCGCGAAACTCGTCGCCGAATCGAAGAACGACGCACCGGCGACCAGTGACACGGTCTGCTTGCCTGCGTTGATCAGGTCGGGGTCGACCTCGTCGTCGTACGGGAACGGGCCCACCCCGAGGATGCCGTTCTCGGCGTGCAGGGTGACATCGGAATCCTCGGGCAGGTAGTCCGGGATCAGGGTGGGCAGCCCGATGCCGAGGTTGACGTAGTCGCCGTCGCGCAGTTCGGCCGCGGCCCTGGCCGCCATCTGTTCGTGGGTCCAGCTCATCGTGCGGCTCCTCGCACTCGGGTGGTGCGTTTCTCGATGTCCTTGTGCGCGGCCTGTTCCGGGGTGAGTTCGACGACGCGCTGCACGAAGATCCCGGGCAGCGCGATCTGGTCGGGATGCAAGGCGCCCACCTCGACGACCTTCTCGGCCTCGACGATCGTGACGCGGCCCGACATGGCCGCGGGCGGGTTGAAGTTGCGAGCCGCGGCGTGGAACGTGCAGTTGCCCGCCTTGTCGGCCGCCGCGGCGCGCACCAACGCGTAATCGGTGACGATGGATTCCTCCAGCACCATCTCCCTGCCGCCGAACCTGCGGACCTCCTTGGCCGGCGAGGCCAGCGCGACGGTGCCATCGGGGTGATAGCGCCACGGCAACCCGCCCTCAGCGACGAGAGTGCCCACCCCGGTCGGGGTGAAGAACGCGCCGATTCCACTGCCGCCGGCCCGCATCCGCTCCGCGAGGGTGCCCTGCGGGGTGAGTTCGACGGTCAGTTCACCGGCCAGGTACTGGCGGGCGAACTCCTTGTTCTCCCCGACGTAGGAGGCGATGACGCGGCTGATCCGTCCGGCTTCCAGCAGCAGGCCCAGTCCGGCGCCGTCGACGCCGCAGTTGTTGGAGACGATGGTGAGATCGTCGGCGCCCTGCTCCAGCAGCGCCGCGATCAGGAACCACGGGATGCCGGCCAGGCCGAATCCGCCGACCGCGAGGCTTGCGCCGCTGGGGATGTCGGCGACGGCTTCGGCTGCCGAGCCGGCCACTTTGTCGAGGGTCATGACTGCTCCAGGTGGCTGATGAGGGCGGGTGTGATGATGGCGGGCTGTTCGGCATTGGCCAGGTGGGCCGCGTGCTCGACGACGAGCAGCTTCGCGCCCGGGATGGCGTCGGTGATCTCGGTGAGTTTGGCGGGCGGGGTGGCCGGGTCGTCGGTGCCGGCGATCGCCAACGTCGGTGCGGTGATTCCGGGCAGGTCGGACCGAAGGTCCAACGCCGCAATGGCTTCACAGCACCCGGCGTAGCCCTCGGCGGGGGTAGCGGCCACCATCGCCTCCCACCGGGACCGGTCGCCCGGGTAGCCGGGGCTGAACCAGCGGGCCACCACCGCCTCGGCGACGGCCCGGCTGCCGTGGGCCCGTACGGTGGCGGCCCGATCCAGCCAGGCCTGCGCCGGTGGTAACTGGGCTCCGGTGCACAACAGGACCAGCCGGTCGACCCGCCCGGGGTTGCGGGCGGCAAGACGCATCGCGGTCATCCCGCCCAGTGACAGCCCGACCACGTGCGCACGTTCGACGTCGAGGGTGTCGAGCAGGGCGATGACGTCGTCGGCGAGATCATCGATCGAGTACGGGCCGTCGGGCACCGGGGATTTGTCGTGGCCGCGGGTGTCGTAGCGCACCACGGTGAAATGCTTTTCCAGTTGCGCGATCTGCGCGTCCCACATGCGGTGGGTGGAGCCCAGTGAGTTGGACAGCACGAGGACGGGACCGTCGGCGCGGCCGCTCACGAGGTGGTGCACATCGACGGTGCTCATGCGCGATCCGCCTTCGCTCCTCGCTGGAAGCTCATGCGCGATCCGCCTTCGCTCCTCGCTGGAAGCTCATGCGCGATCCGCCTTCGCTCCTCGCTGGAAACTCATCGCACGACCTCGAACACCGCCGCCAGTCCCTGGCCGCCACCAATACACATGGTTTCGAGCACGTGGCGGGCATCGCGGCGGTGCGCCTCGTAGGCCGCGGTCGCCAGGATCCGTGCCCCGGTGGCACCGATCGGATGCCCCAGCGAGATGCCCGAGCCGTTCGGGTTGAGCCGGTCGTCGAGCGGGTCGACCTTCCACCGGTCCAGCACGGCCAACACCTGCGCGGCGAACGCCTCGTTGAGCTCGATGAGGTCGATCTCGTTCAGCACCAGTCCGGCGCGGTCCAGGGCGGCCGCGGTCGCGCTCACCGGACCGATGCCCATGGTCTCCGGCGCGCACCCGGTGACTGCCCACGAGCGCAATGCCAGAAGCGGTGTCAAACCACGCTTTTCGGCTTCGCCGCGGGTGGTGACGATGCACATCGCGGCACCGTCGTTCTGGCCCGAGGCGTTGCCCGCGGTGACGGTGGCCTCGGGGTCGACCTTGAGCCGGATCGGGCGCAACGCGGCCAGCGTGTCGGTGGTGACGTCGGCGCGGGGGTGCTCGTCGCGGTCGACGACGGTGTCGGGCTTGCCGCGGCGGCCGGGCACGGTCATCGGCACCAGTTCATCGGCGAAGCGGCCCTCGTCGTGCGCGATCACCGCACGCTGATGCGAACGCACCGCCAACTCGTCCTGTTCGGCGCGCGAGATCTGGTAATCGCGGCGCAGGTTCTCGGCGGTCTCGATCATCCCGCCGTTAATGGGATGGCTTGCACCGCCTGCAGTTTCGCGGGCGCGGTCGAGCCGGTCCAGCAGCGCGACACCGCCCTGACGGATACCGGTGCGTAGGCCAAGAGCGTAGTGCTCGACGTTCGACATCGACTCGGCGCCGCCGGCGACGACCGTGCGGGCCGCGCCGGCGGCCACCTGACCGGCGGCGTAGAGCACGGCCTGCAGACCCGATCCGCAGCGCCGGTCGATCTGCAGGCCGGGCACCCCGGTGCCCAGCCCGGCATCGAGTGCGGCGATCCGGCCGATCGCCGGCGCCTCACCGCTCGGGTAGCCGTTGCCCAGCACCACGTCGTCGATATCGCCTTCACCGAGACCCGTCCGGGCCACCAGCTCGCGCAGCGTCAGGGTGGCCAGCTCCGTGGCGGTCAGCGTCGCCAGGGCACCGCCCATGCGACCCACCGGGGTGCGAAGGGGACTGCAGATCAGCACATCGGAACCGGACGTCATGTTTTCGACGGTAGCCACCAGCACAGATATCCTGAAATACTCATTTTACGTTTATTGAGATGTGTAGAGTCCTAATTGTGGAACTGCGTCATCTGCGCTACTTCCGGGCGGTCGGCGAGGAGTTGCATTTCGGCCGGGCCGCCGAACGGCTGCACATCGCCCAGCCACCACTGTCCCAGCAGATCCGCCAACTCGAACGCGAACTCGGGGTGTCGCTGCTGACCCGCACCACGCGCAGCGTCGAACTGACCGCGGCCGGGCGCGCCTACCTCGACCGTGCGGTGGAGATTCTCGACGCCGTGGACGATGCCGGGGCCCAGGCCCGGCGGATCGCCGGGGGCACCGAGGGCCGGCTGTCGATCGGGTGTGTCGGTTCGGCCACCTACTCCCTGCTGCCGGCACTGGTGCGGGCGCTCGGTGAGTCGCTTCCCGGGGTCGAGGTCAGTGTGCACGGCGAGATGCTGGCCCCGGCCCAGCTCGACGCGCTGCGTTCCGGCGACGTCGACCTGGCCCTGCTACGCCCGCCGGTCAACCAGGACGGCATCCTCGCCGAGGTCGTCCGTCGCGACCGCCTGTTGGCGGCGCTGCCCGCCGGTCACCGCCTGGCCGACACCGCGGAGGTGGCCGTCGAGGACCTGCGCGACGAGGACTTCGTCGTGCATGCCGGGCACGGCCGCTCGGTGATGAGCAGCCTGGTCGCCGCGATCTGTGCCGAGGCCGGATACGCTCCCCGCATCCGTCAGGAGGTCTCCGAAACCTCCACCCTGGTGACGCTGGTGGCCGCCGGGCTCGGGGTCGCGATCGTGCCCGATCCAACGGCGGCGCTAGACATCGCCGGGGTCCGGTATGTGCCGCTGGCACCCGCCACCCTCGGGATCGACCTGGTGGCTGCGCGGGCACGGGCCAACGATTCGGCGATGATCGCCAACGTGATGCGGGTGCTCCGCGGCCTCACCGCGGGTGAGGACCGGTCAGCATCATCAACGTCGCGGTGAGGTTGTCGATCGCCTTGCGCTGCGCGCGATCCGAGAGTTCCACGCACCACAACGGCGCCTGGCTCATCGCGGCGTGCATGCACTGTAGGGCGGTGTCGAGGTCCACCACCCGGAAGTCACCCGTGGCTGTCCCCTGCTCGATCAGTTTCCGAAACAACCCGTCATGCCGACGCCGAAGGTCCTTGATCCGATCGTGTTGCGCGTCCGGCCACTCGCGGGGTTCCAGGAACAGCCGCAGCGCCGCGGGGTAATCGCGGACTGCGATGGTGAGGTGTTCACGGATCAGGGCTCCCAGCCGCGTCGCGGGCGTTCCCTCGGTGCGCTCCAGCAGTTGTTCGAGCCGGGTTGTCCACTCGTCGCCGAGCGACTCGATGGCGGCGGTGACGAGCTCGTCTTTACTGGCGAAGTAGTAGTAGAGCGAACCTTTCGTGACATCGAGACGATCGGCGACATCGTCGAGGCTGACCGCGTCGTAGCCGCGCTCACCGAACAGCTCGGCCGCCGCGGTGAGGATCTCCCGGATCTTGCGACCACGCTTGCGTCGCACGCGCTCCGACGTCGGCCTCACCTCGGCAACCGCCTCCCCAGCCACGCCCACCCCTTTCTGTGCCGACCCGACTGTCCTAATTCTACCTGGTGTTCATTTCTTGACTCATGGGTCGAATTTTGTCATCGTGGCCGATATGGCCGGGCAGACCTACGAAGACATCCGCTATGAGGTCGACGGACCCGCCGCGGTGATCACCATCGACCGACCGGAGCGCTACAACGCGTTCCGCGCCAAAACGGTCGAGGAGATGATCAACGCATTCCGCACGGCCTGGGCCGATAAGCGGGTACAGGCGGTGATCCTGACCGGCGCTGGCGACAAGGCTTTCTGCACCGGCGGCGACGTCAAGCAGCGCGCTGAGACCGGTGACTACGGGCCGTCGGAAAGCGGCATGTTCGAGATCGGCTATCTCCACAAGCTGATCCGTGACATCCCCAAGCCGGTGATCGCCGCCGTCAACGGCATCGCGGTCGGTGGCGGGCATGTGCTGCACGTGCTCTGCGACGTCTCGATCGCGAGCGAAACCGCGCGGTTCGGGCAGGCCGGCCCCAAGGTCGGCTCGTTCGACGCCGGGTTCGGCACGGCCTATCTGGCCCGGGTGGTCGGCGAGAAGAAGGCTCGCGAAATCTGGTTCTGGTGCCGTCAGTACAGCGCTGCGGAAGCCGAGCGGATGGGGCTGGTCAATATCGTCGTCCCGGCCGACGAGCTGATGAGCACCGCAAAGGCCTGGGCCGACGAGGTGGCCCAGAAGAGCCCGACGGCCATCCGGTTCTGCAAACAGTCGTTCAACGCCGACACCGACCACCAGGCCGGCCTGTCCAACCTGGCGATGTCGGCACTGGACCTGTTCACCGCATCACCCGAGGGCCTGGAGGGCGCGGCGGCGTTCGCCGAGAAACGGCAGGCCGACTTCAACTCGCACGTGAATTGGCACTGACATCATGGGCAGACTGAACGACAAAGTCATCGTGGTCACCGGCGCCGGCCAGGGCATCGGCCGCGGCATCGCCGAGAAGCTGGCCGCCGAGGGTGCGACGGTGGTGGTCACCGACATCAACGAGGCCACCGCCAACGAGACGGCAACCGCGCTGGGCGCCAACGCGATCGGCATCACAACCGACGTCACCTCCCCCGCGGCGGTCGACGCCATGGTGGAACGGGTGACGGGCCGGTTCGGCCGCATCGACGTATTGGTCAACAACGCCGGCTGGGACCGGGCCGGCGCCTTCGTCGACTCCGACCGCGCCGACTGGGACCGCATCATCGCGATCAACTTCTACGGGGTGCTCAACACCACGAAGGCCATCCTCCCCCGGATGGTGCTGCAGGGTTTCGGCTCACTCGTCAACATCGCCTCCGACGCGGGCCGGGTCGGCTCCTCGGGAGAGGCCGTCTATTCGGCAGCCAAGGGCGGGGTCATCGCCTTCACCAAGGCAATCGCCCGGGAGATGGCCCGGCACAACGTGAATGCCAACGCGGTGTGCCCGGGGCCGGCCGACACCGCGCTGTTCGCCTCCATGGGCGGTGACGATCCCAAGCTGCGCGACGCCCTGACGCGGGCCATCCCGATGCGCCGCCTGGCCCAGCCCGCCGACCTGGCCAATGTGGTGGCGTTCTTCGCCTCCGACGAGGCCGCCTACGTCACCGGCCAGACCGTCAGTGTCAGCGGCGGGCTCACGATGAGCTGAGTGCGCCCGAGCGGCGGGTGCAGAACCTGATTGTCGAACATCGGCGAATTCGACGTAATCGTCGCGACCGCGCGTCGTTGGCGACGGTTTCGTCGAGTTCGGTGCATGGGCCGCTTGGCGTCAGACGGGTTCGGAGCGGTGGACCAGCGCCAGCACCACAGCGGCCGTGGCGAACAAACCCGCGAACACGCGATCCACGTAGCGGCGGCGTGCGCCGAGGAATGGGAGAAGCCGCGTCGCCAGGGCTGCATACACACTCATCACCACGATATCGACGGCGACGAACGTCGCACCGAGTACCACATACTGTGCGACCGGCGGAGCGGCCGGCGCGATGAACTGTGGCAGCACGGCCAGGTAGAACACCAGAGCTTTGGGGTTGGTGGCATTGACCATGAATCCACGGCCCAGCAGCGGAAGTCCCGGCCTCGCCCCAAACTCCTTGACCCGCACGCCTTCACCGCCGGCCGCCCGCCATTGCCGGACCGCCAGATACAGGAGATAGAGCACTCCGGCGAATTTGACGACGGTGAAGGCGACAACCGAGCCGGCCACGACGGCCCCCAACCCTACTGCAGCCAAGGTCAATTGCAGGATCAGTCCCAATTCTTGACCGGCGATGCTCCAGTAGGACCGAACCAGACCGTGGTGCAGACCCGACGTCAGCGACTGGACAGCGCCCGCCCCGGGCGAGAAGCATACGGCGACCGACGTACCGAAAAAGCCGAGCCACCGATGCCAGTCGTTCACCACCGTGTTCACGTCTTCTATGAACGACGACCGCGCCACCGACGTTCCGCTGATTTCCGCGGAACGTCGGTGCGGTCAGCGGAGCGCCACCGGCACGCTCATCGGCCCGCTGGTGATGAACGAAGGGGTATATGGAACCTGTTCGGGGTCAACCGTGAGTTTCATCTCAGGAAAGCGGCGGAACAGCCGCGACAGGGCGATTCGCGCTTCCATCCGACCGAGCGGCGCACCGAGGCAGAAATGCGGACCATGGCCGAAGGCGAGCTGGCCCCGGTTTTCGCGGTCGATGTCAAAGCGCGCGGCATCCTCGCCGTAGGCGGCAGGATCGGTCACGGCACCGCTGTAACAGAGGTAGACCGCGTCGCCTGCCGGGATCGTCACACCTGCGATCGTCACGTCCTGAAGCGCATACCTGAAAATGGTTCCGGCGACCGGCGATCGGAGGCGCAACGTCTCTTCGATCGCATCCGACCAGCGATCGGACTCGACGACCGCGGCAAGTTGATCGGGGTGCGTCAGCAGCGCGATCACCGCACTGCCTATGAGGTGCAGTGTGGTCTCGTGCCCGGCAACCAACATCAGGTGCAGCGAATCGACGAGTTCCTCGGTGGAGAGCCGGTCACCGTCATCGTGTGCCCGAATCAATGCCGTCGTCAGGTCGTCGTCGCTGCTTCCGCGCTTCGCCTCGACCAGGCCGCTGATGTACGCCAGCAGATCCCGGCCCGCCGTATTGGCGTCTTCTGGGGTGGCAGTGTGGCTGAACAACACCGAACTCCACTGCCGGATGCTGCCGCGGTCGGCATCGGGAACGCCGAAAAGCTCACAGATCACTGCCATCGGCACCTGCTCGGCCAGGGCGGGTACGAGGTCGGCGGTCGCACCCATGTCACTCAACAGGTCGTCAACCACGCGTTCGATGAACGGCTCGAGTGCTTTCACCCGGGCTGGTGAGAAGGCACTGGACATCAGCCGACGCAGCCTGGCGTGATCGGCACCGTCCTGCGCGAGCATATGCTCGGCTCGGACCAGCGGCATCAGCACCCAGTTGTCTGGGACGCGGCCTTCGTTGTAGGCCCGCCATTTCGACAGGTGTTTGCCGAACAGACGATTGTCACCTTGGAGTACCTCGCGAACAGCGGCATGGCTGGTTGCCGCCCACGCGTCCACTCCACCCGGCAGACCTAGCGGGATCACCGGGCCGAGTTCGCGAAACCGGGCATGCGTCTGCCATATCCGTTCGCCGGTGGCGGGCAGTTGTTCAGTCATTCAAACTCCTTGGTCAAAGATCCTCAATGGAGGCCGGTTCCAACCGCCATCCCACCCGTCCCTGCGGCACTAGCCGCGAACTCAACGCTGGGCGCGGTGCCGCTCGGCGACCACCCGGAACGGTGCGGCGAGGTCGGCCTTGAGCGCAAAGCGCTCCATCAGCCTGGGCATCGCGATCGAGGCCGCCGCTATTGCCCTCGACCCGCCGCGCGCGACGATCACGTCGGGCAGATCCTTCTCGATCGCCTTGACGACCGCCCTACCCAACGCCTCGATCGGCACCTCTCCGGCCGCCTTGGGAGCGGACACCCCGAACTCGCGCTTCATGTTCGTGTACAGCCCGTCCTCGGCCGCCATGAACCCCGGACACAACACCGACGCGCTCACGTTCCAGCCCTGATCCCGGGCCGTCAGACGCAGCGCCCGGGTGTACCCGACGACGCCGAACTTGGTAGCGGTGTACGGCTCCATGTACGCGGT
Organism: Mycobacterium sp. NPDC003449; assembly: GCF_053588415.1. NCBI lineage: Bacteria > Bacillati > Actinomycetota > Actinomycetes > Mycobacteriales > Mycobacteriaceae > Mycobacterium > Mycobacterium sp. NPDC003449. Next base: position 21,560 of record NZ_JBSFPX010000008.1, on the reverse strand, counting down.
GGCCATCAACCCTGCCACCGATGACACGTTGACGATGTGACCCCGACGGCGTTCGATCATGCCGGGCAAAACACTGCTGGTCAGCACCATCGGAGCCAGCAGGTTGACGTCAGTGATGACACCGAGATCATCGAGGTCGGCTACCTCATGCGCGGCAGCCTCGCCGACCCCGGCGTTGTTGACGAGCACATCGACACGCCCACCCAGTTCGACCGCCCGCGACGCCAGGGAAGCCGCCTGCGCGCGATCGGCCAGGTCGACCTCCACCGTGGACACGGCAACGCCGGTGTCGGCGCGCACCTCGGCGGCGACGGCGTCGAGACCGTCCTGACTCCGCGCGGCCAACACCACATTCATTCCCCGGCCCGCCAATTCCAGCGCGATATGCCGTCCTAGCCCACGCGAGGCCCCCGTGATGAGGGCTACATCTCCCCGGTGAATCTTCATCGCGCTCCTTCACTGCACTGCACCCAACCGATCGTTAGGGTCCAGTGGTAGGTAACGGCGCGGTGGGGCAATCCCTTCGCGGACACGACGGGCTGCTGACGGTGCAGCCAATCCACGCCGGCGGCGCCTCGTCACCCGGACGAAACAGGCGAGACGCCAAGGGTATCGGTAGCCGCACTCATGAGTCATTCTGCGGCATCCGGACATTCGTCGATCGTGGGGTAGGTGACGACCAAGTCCACAACGGCATGATTCGTCGTCCAATGCACGGTGCCGCCGGCCGCGGCGTTCGACGGCTGGGAGGTCCTATCCCACTATTCCTTTGGCGAGCACGGCATCGAGGGCTGTCCGGGCAGCAGGAGTGCCGGACACTCGCACCGATCCGCCCCGCGTCCACGCCCACAACGCCAGATCGAGAACGGGCGCGCGGACCGTTGCCTCGGGGTCCCCGGTCGTCGCACGAACCCCTTTGGGAAATGGGCCCTGACCATCGGACCTCCACCAGGAACCCGCCTCGACCAACCAGGTCTGGCCGGTGTCGGTAGCGATCAGCTCCACGACCGCGTCGGCACGATAGGTTTCGCCGTATCCCGGCCAACCCCACATCACGTCCACAGCGTGATCCACCGCGCCCGCGGCGACGTCGTCGGCGATGGGACCCACGGGCAGACCCGCGACCAGTTCAGCGTCGACCCGGTGCATCGTTGCCTCGTAGGTCTGCATTCGCCGGCTGAATCCCACGGTCTGATCAGCCGGCCACCAGGACCAGCACGCCTGCGAATCCTCATAGGCCGCCAACGCGGTCAGCATCGAACCCGTCGAGCGCTCGAGGATCGGCACCATGTCCGCCATGGTGGCGGGTCGGTCCGGCTTGGCGGCCTCGATAGCGGGAAGGTCGGCCGCGTCCTGCACCCGCCTCGAGAGGATCTCCGCCCAGAAGAAGTGCACACTCGTCAGGTGCCACAACAGATCCGCGGCACTGAACTCCGGGCAGGTGGGGCACGTCGAATCGGGCTGGGCATCCACCAGCACCGCGGCCAGCCGAGCCGCCTCCCGGCCGATGATCTCGATGTGGTCCACAGTCAGGCCTCCGCTTGCAGGGCCATACCGCCCGCCGCCCCGGCCATTACCGCAACCCTGCCATCCAATGTTCCCAACAGAACTACTCCATCCTCGATGTGCCGCCAGACCGGCCCCGACGCTTGTTCCGATCGTCAACTATCACTCGCCACCCAGCCACGACGCATCACGAAGCCCCGGTCGGCAGCAGTTTGGCTTTGAGATAGCTTGACGTCTCCTGCTGGGCGAATGTCATCTCCGACAACGCTCTTCGTGAGGCCTACAGCCGGGTCTCACGGCGACGCCTGCCTGTTCGTGGCTTCAGCCGATACTGCCTAACCGTTATCAACGGTAACACCGCTTCCTGCGAGGCCGCCGTAGCGCAGGAGTTGAGCCGACGAGCTGCGGCATTCGACGCCTCATCTTTGATATCAAGCGATTGACCCGGATTTCCGCACGCTGGTAACTTCCGGCAACGTATGGCTACCATGCGTGTCCGCCTGCGACGTGAGAGCGAGCCATCGATGACCGCTGCCGATTGTCACGATGTTGTCGCACGGCATCCGCCAGCCGACGGTCATCCGGACTCCATAATCGAACTGACATAGGGAAATGCATCGTGAACCTGGACGAGACAATCTCCATCTTGCGTGCGTTCTACGCCGCGGAAACCGCGTATCTGAGGTCGGCGACGAAGGACTTCTCCGCGCTGGCCACCACATTGCATGCCGATTGTATTGTGCGGCACCCCGAGTCGCTTCCATATGCCGGATCCTGGGTGGGCCACCACGGCGTACAGAGGTGGCTGGGGCGGTTCGGTGACACGTGGTCGACGCTGGCCGTCACCGATCCGTCGTTCTTCCCGTCCCCTCCGGACCGGGTGTTCGTGCGTTGCACGGTTGATGCAGTCGCCCGTTCCAACGGGGCGAGTGTCAGTTGGCCCATGTTGCAGATGATCACTGTCAAAGAGGGGCTCATTGCCGAGATCGAGCCCTTCATGTGGGACACCGCCAAGACATTGAGCGCCTTGCGAGACGACTGATCGAACGGGGAAAAACGTCGAGGACACTGTGGTCCGTACTACAACCGAAGGTGGCATAAAAGCGGCACCCGGGTGGTTGCACGTTTCACCGGATATAGTGAGTATTCCTGTCTTTCCACGGTCCCGTGCAGTGAGGCGAGTACGTCCGGTTCGTGTTTACCGTTCGCGCGATGAAGCGTCAACGACGGAGTATGTGGCTGCCGGACCGGTGGGTCGTCCGCCAATCGATTCTCAAACCGGTTGGTGTCTGGGCGATTAAAGACGCCTACGGGTGCCACGAGAATCGAGGAGCTCACCAGTGACCTGCAGAGCCGGGCAGGTGCCGACCGTCGAGAACTCGCGAGAAAGGCCTGGCCGCATCACCATCGCCCTCGCTGCCGTCGGGATCATCCTGGTGGCTGCGAATCTCAGACCAGCGGTAGTCGCCGTGGCGCCGCTGGTGGAAAGCATCAGGTCGTCCACCCACTGGTCCAGTGCGATGATTGGTGCGCTGAGCACGTTTCCCCTGCTGATGTTTGGACTCTCAGCTCCGCTGGGCCCCTATCTGGCGGCGAAGATCGGCCTCGAGCGCACCGTGTTCGCCGCACTCGTCGGTATGGCCGTGGGCATCGCACTTCGGGTCGTACCCAACGTAGGCGCGTTGTTCATCGGCTCAGCCTTGGTGGGTGCGGGCATCGGCGTCTGTAACGCAACGCTGCCCGCTCTCATCAAACGCGACTTCGCACAACACTCCGGATTGATGACGGGGTTGTATTCGATGGCGTTGTCCGGTGGGGCGGCCGTAGCGGCGGCACTTGCGGTTCCACTCAATAATGCCGTGGGAGGGCAGTGGCGGACCACACTGGTTATCTGGGTGATCCCGGTCGTGATCGCAATCATCGTGTGGATATCGCAGCTGCGGTGGGCGCACCCAGCCGAACCCGACGTCGCGAAGGGACGCACCGTGATGCGGAACCCGATCGCGTGGGCAATTACCATCTTTATGGCTGCACAATCGACGATCTTCTTCGCGATCACCGCATGGCTTCCTGAGATCTTGATCGAACGTGGCCTCTCCCCTGCCGGTGCAGGTGCCGTGCTGGCCGTCTGCCAGATAGCCTCCTTGCTCAGTTCCTTGATCGCACCCATGATCGCTGTGCGCTACCGAGACCAACGGGTGTTCACCCTCATCACGGTCGGTCTGTGCGCGGCGGGCTTCATCGGCTTTCTGAGCACCGACCAGGGGCCGGTGCTCTGGACCCTGTGCATCATGGTGGGCCCGGGCGCCGGCGTGGCACTGTCGTTGTTGTTCATGGTGCTCCGCAGCACGTCTTCCGCGCAGACCAGCCAGGTCTCAGGAATGGCCCAGAGCATGGGCTACCTGCTTGCCGCCGCGGGACCCCTCATTCTCGGAGTGCTGCATGATCTGACGGGTTCGTGGACCGTTGCGACCGCAGCGCTGAGCACCGTCTTGATACCCCAGGCGCTGGCCGCCCTGATCGCCGGCCGAGACGTCACGATGGCCGAACCGGCCGAAACCGGCGGCCGCGGGTGAAAACCGTTGATGCGGCTCGCTGATGTCGTACGGACCTCATCGGTGTCTGCGCCTCTAGCGTCACAGTTTCCACCATCTCCAGTCTTTGGTCATTCACATCGCGGTCCGGCGGCCGGTACGCCCATCAGGACCGTCCGGAGTTGCTGCGCGGTGCGCGTCCCAGCGACTGGCCGAAGTAGATCGCCTCATCGACAGTAGCTGCCATGCCGCGCGCTTGCGGGGCCGCGGTACACCCCTCCACGCCTCACGTCCCTCAGCTAGCATCGGCGAGCGGCAAATTTTAATATCGTTCCAGCCGAACGATTTCGGGAAGCGTGGGGTCAGTGACAGCGACGTTGATGGTCAGCTACTTCGGCAACAAGAGCAGTCGTTTCGACCGTGCGAGGTACCTCGCACACCACATTCCCCTGGTCACCCAGACCTGGAAACCCTTTGGGCTCCAGCGTGTTGAAGTGTACTTCTCGGACGACTCCGCCCCTCGTGACGAGATGGCCGCGACATGTCTATGCCACTTCATTGATAGCGCCGCCTTGGCGCGTGCGTTGGCGGCGCCCGAGACCGAGCCGGTCATGGCAGATATCAGCACATTCACCGACATCGCGCCCTCGCGCTTCAGCATGTTCGAGGCTGAAGCAGCCACCTGAAACCAGGTGAACAGCGAGCGGGAGATGAGGGCCACCCGCCACATTCTCCGAATGCACCGGCTCAGTCGGCAGGTACGGCGCGGTCCAACAGAACCAGCAGTCGGCGCAACTCGCCGTCGCCGAGCTCCGCCAGCGGAGACTGCTCCGCCGCAGCGCGCACCGCAGCGATTCGCACTCGCCGGCCCTTGTCGGTCAGGACGAGGACACGCGAGCGGCGGTCATCGGGACCGACCGAGCGTTCGACGAATCCCCGCTCGACGAGCTGGTTGGTGATGAAGGACAGATTCGGGGCGTTACAGAAGATTCGTTCGGCCATCACCTTCATCGACGGTGGTGGCGCGTCCGGATCGATCGCCCACAAGGCTTGAAACGTCGCCGTCGTCAGACCGTGTTCTTCCAGCACTTCCCCGAGTAGGTGATTGGTGCGCATCCAGATGAGATGAATCGCCGCGACCACCTCGACTAGTTCGGACGCGGCCATACCGCCAGTCTACGACGGTTCGAGTTTCGAACTATTCGGTAGGATGAATTATTCAAGACTCGAAGTACATGGAGGACACGATGCGAGACGACTATCGCGACGTCACGGCACTCGTCACGGGCGCATCCAAGGGCTTGGGTCGAACGCTCGCGCTGCAGCTGGCGGGACGGGGAGCAGCGCTGATCCTGGTCGCCCGCTCCGAAGCGCAACTGCACGAGCTCGCCGCCGAGATCAGGCAACGACACAGCAACCGGGTCGTCGAGGTGATCGTCGGCGACCTCGTCGCCCCCGACGGCCCGCAACACATAATTCGGCAGCTCAGAGATCGCGGCCTGACCGTGGATCTGCTGATCAATAACGCCGGAGCGGGCGATGCGGGGGGCTTCCTACGCCGCCCGCTCGGGCCGCAACTGCGCGACATCGAACTCAACGTCAACGCTCTGCTCACGCTGACCCACGCCATCGGAGGCCAGCTGGTTGCCCGCGGCTCCGGCGGCATCATCAACATCTCGTCGGCAGCGGCCTTTCAGCCATTGCCCTTCCAAGCCAGCTATGCCGCGAGCAAGGCGTTCGTGACCTCCTTCAGCGAGTCGCTGGCCGAAGAACTGCGCGGGACCGGGGTACACGTGATGGCGTCACACCCTGGCGCGATCGACACCGGCTTCTTCGACCGCACCACCGCCACCATCCAGTCCGGCGCCGACACTCCGGAACGAATCGCGACACGAACGCTGGACGACTACGCCAAGCGCCGCTCGGCGTCCTACCCGGGCCACCCCCGAATCCGAGTCGTCAGCTGGCTACCTCGGGTGCTTCCACGGGCCACCACCGCCCGATTGGCTGGCGCCGTCAACCGGAAGCAGCGCTACGACGAGGTGGTCGACGCCACGTAACCGGTCGGATCAGCCGAATCGGTTGTCCGTCAAGGAAGGCTTGGACGTTGTCGTGCGCCTCGCCGAAGAACCGTCGATGGCTGTTCCGAGTGACGTACCCCAGGTGCGGCACCCCTCGCGAGCACGGTGTGGGACTCGGTACTTCTAGCCAGGTCCGTCACTGGCCGCCGCCAGCAATGGGACCAGGATGTCCCCGATCGGTGTCGTCAACCCGTGCTCACGAGCTTTGCGCACCACGACCCCGTTGCGGATGTCCCATTCAAGCGGCCTGCCGAGCTCACGGTCGGTCAACATCGACGTCGTCATGTCCTGCGGTAGTTCGACCAACATCGTAGCCATCTCGTTGAGGACATCGTCACCGAGACGTGCGCCCTCGGCCCGTGCGACGGTGAGGCATTCGGCAAGGTAAGAGCGCGCCAGCGCGGCTGTGTCGGCACGGTGGAACATCCCGAACTTGCGGCCGGTGAGCACCATGAGCCCGGCGACCGCGTTGACGAGCAGCTTGTGCCACGCGGCGGTGACGAAGTCGGAGTCGAGGTCGATGGTCAACCTCTGCGTCCTCAGCACGTCGGCCAACCGGCGCCCCGCGTCGTCGTCGGGCAGCACCATCCGCGCCGGCGTGCGCAACCGGATCCAACCATCCGGGTGCGTCGCCGACGAGAACCAGATGACGGCGGGCACGACCGTTGACGCCGGGCAGAACCTGCCGACCCGCGCCACCTGCTCAACGCCGTTCTGCAGCGCCAGCACCACCGTATTCTGATCGCACAGTTTGGCCAGCCAATCGGCGGCGCTGTCGTTCTGGGTGTCCTTGACTCCCAACAGCACGACGTCCGCCGGGCCCGGTGCGTCGGCCGGGTTGGTGTAGACCGGCCCGGGCACCGTCACGGGGCCGCCGTGGTCGTCGCGGAGTTCGATGGAGGCCCGGGGCGTACGACCGTAGAGCGCTACTTGGTGGCCGGCGTCGTACAGGAGGGCGGCGACGGTCGCGCCGATGGCGCCCGGGCCGATAAGAGCAATATTCACTCCCGCAAATGTACCGAATTCTGCCCTGCCGGACGCGTCACGCGGTCAGACCTCGCCCCCCGACGAGTCTCGATGTGGCGCAACCCTGTTCGACGGCATCGATCCGCTGACCGCTCGCACCGTTCACGCCGCGGCAGCGCGAGGAGTCTGGCACTAACGCCACGCCGAAGGGTGACCCCACCGAGGGATCCTGCGTTCGCGCCCCGGCGGGCCAGAAGCGCGTGGCGGACAAATTTCCACGAGTGGCGAAGATAGGGAATAGGAACACAGATCTGAAGGCTGTGGCTTCCCGTGAATGATGAAGCCGATCAGGACAAGCTGCTCTCCGACACGAAGGCGATCAACGACTTCAACGCCACGGTCATCGACGAATTTCGCGCCAACGGTGGCACGTTGAGCGAGACGTTCGCAAAAGGCATCATCGAAGTGCGGACCTTGCTGCTGCTGCACACGACGGGAGCCAAATCGGGCCACCCGCGGCTCACCCCGCTGTCGTACGTGTCGGTCGATGGCCGAATGTTCATCGTCGGATCTTTCGGGGGTGCGCCCATAGACCCCGCGTGGGTTCACAACCTGCGGACCGATTCATCCGCGCGCATCGAGGTCGGACCCGAGGTCTACGACGTCACTGCCCGTGAACTGGGCGCCGAGGAGCGCGATGCAACATGGTCAGAGATCGTCCGAATTGCGCCGCTCTACGCCGAATACGAGACCAAGACCGACCGGACAATTCCGCTGTTCGAGCTGGTACGCGCCTAACCCGTGGCGGATCTCCAGTCATCCTCGCCGGGTGCGCCAAGGTGCCTCGCCGGCGCTGACTAGTCTCGATGGCAGCGTAGTTCGCGCTACACCACCAAGCATGAGTTGCCGTCGACAATCGACGCGGGCGGGCCGGCGTGTATCCGTACAGCTGGGCGCCTTGCCGCTGCACTTTGCAAGAGCCGCAACATGGTCGGCGTGATCGAGGCTTGGTAATGGACATCGACAGACTAGGAGTATTCATTGACCGCCCAACACATCGTTCTCGAGTCAGTCGGCAGCTTCTACGCTGGCGGACAACGGATAACGATTACCGGCGAACCGCACCAACACGTGCGACTTACCGGAGATCTTCCCGCCTACGCCCATGATCCGAACGGGACTTATGCGATTGACCATGCCTACGTCAACTATTTGATCCCGGCGAGGAGCACCAAACCACCCGTTGTCTTCGTCCATGGCGGCGGCCTGACCGGCGCGATGTGGGAAAGCACTCCGGATGGCCGACCAGGATGGGTGACCAGTTTCCTGACGGCCGGTCATCCCTGTTACGTCGTGGACAATGTCGAACGCGGCCGCGCCGGATGGTGTTCACTGCCAGGACAGTGGGAGGGCCAACCAATTCTGCGCAATGAACAGCAATCCTGGGACGTCTTCCGGATCGGCCGCATGTCCGACTATGCCGAACGCCGCGCATTCCCCGGTTCGCAGTTTCCCGTCTCGGCGCTAGAAGAAGTAACGCGACAGTCGGTCCCACGCTGGACCAGCAGTAACGGCCGCGCCGTGGCGAGCCTTACCGCTGCCGTGGAGCGCATCGGCCGCTGCGTCCTCGTCGGCCACAGCCACGGCGGAGGCATCTCCGCTCACGTAGCGATGATGAACCCGGGCCTGGTTGCGGCCGCCGTCTTGCTGGAGCCACACGGACTACCCGACATCTCCGAAGGGGCCGCCCCGGGTCCGCAGGTCATCATCCAAGGCGACTTCATCGAGGAGAGCGCTCTTTACGAGGACCTCCAAGCCGTCTGGTCCAAATATGTCGTCGCTGCCGCACAACACGGGGTGCGGGCCGAGACCCTGGTGCTCCCCGAGCTCGGCCATACCGGCAATTCCCACAATATGATGATGGATCTGAACAGCGACGACGTCGCCGAAACTGTGCAAAGTTGGATCTCCCAGAACGTCGCGAGTTAGCTCCGTGCACGAAATTTCGCGAAACGGTGCGTGCAAGAGTGTGGCTCGGGTACGCGAGCGACAGGCGAAGACGACGGGGCGCTGGGCCATCCGGTATTCCGGTCAGACCGGCCAAGCCTAAGGTGTCGGTATGACACTGTCAGGGAAGACCATGTTCATCTCCGGCGCGAGCCGCGGTATCGGGCTGGCGATCGCCAAGAAGGCCGCCGCCGACGGCGCGAACATCGCCCTGGTCGCCAAGACCGCCGAACCGCACCCGAAGCTCGAAGGCACGATCTACACCGCGGCCAAGGAGATCGAGGAGGCCGGCGGGCAGGCGCTGCCGATCGTCGGCGATGTCCGCGACGGCGACTCGGTGGCCGGTGCGGTGGCCAAGGCGGTCGAACAGTTCGGTGGCATCGACCTGTGCGTCAACAACGCCTCGGCGATCAACCTCGGCTCCATCGAGGAGGTGCCGCTCAAACGGTTCGACCTGATGAACGGCATCCAGATCCGCGGCACCTACGCCGTCTCACAGGCCTGCATCCCGCACATGAAGGGCCGGGAGAATCCGCACATCCTGACCCTGTCACCGCCGATCCGGCTGGAGTCCGAATGGCTCAAACCCACGGCGTACATGATGGCGAAGTTTGGGATGACCCTGTGCGCGTTGGGGATCGCCGAGGAGATGCGCGAGGCCGGCGTCGCATCCAACACGCTGTGGCCGCGCACCCTGGTGGCCACCGCGGCGGTGCAGAACCTGCTCGGCGGCGACGAGGCGATGGGACGGGCCCGCAAACCCGACGTCTACGCCGACGCCGCCTATGCGATCTTCACCAAACCGGCCCGCGAGTACACCGGGCAGAGCCTGCTGTGCGAGGACGTGCTGCTCGACTCCGGCGTCACCGACCTGTCGGTGTATGACTGCGTGCCCGGCTCGGACCTCGGCGTCGATCTGTGGGTCGACACCCCCAACCCGCCCGGGTACACCCAGCCCTGACTGTCGAGCACCCGTCCCGTCCTCAACGCGCCGTCGGGGCGGGTTCGGTTCGGTGCCGGCCCGCGGCCGCGGTCAGCTCACGTTGACGACGGCTGGGCCGGGTACGTACGTTCTGCGGCCACCAGAACCATCGGCCCATCAACGCCGCGATGGCCGGTGTCATGAACGACCGCACCACCAGGGTGTCGAAGAGCAGCCCGAGCCCGATGGTGGTACCCACCTGCCCCAGCACGCGTAGGTCGCTGATCGCGAACGACATCATGGTGAAGGCGAACACCAGACCGGCCGAGGTCACCACGCTGCCGGTGCCGCCCATCGACCTGATGATGCCCGTGTTCAATCCCGCATCGCGCTCTTCCTTGAAGCGGGACACCAGCAGGAGGTTGTAGTCCGATCCGACCGCCAGCAGAATGATCACCGACATCCCCAGGATCAACCAGTGCAGTTCGAGCCCGATGATGTGTTGCCAGAGCAGGACGGACAGGCCGAACGACGCGGCCAGCGACAGCACCACCGTGCCGACGATCACCAGTGCGGCGATGAATGCCCGGGTGATCACCAGCATGATGGCAAAGATCAAGCAGAGCGCGGACACGGCAGCGATCATGAGGTCATAATTGGAGCCCTCCTGCATGTCCTTGTAGGTCGCGGCGGTGCCACCCAGGTAGATCTTCGAGGTTTCGAGAGGCGTTCCCTTGATGGCCTCGAACGCCGCGTTCTTGATCTCGTCGATGTGGGAGATGCCCTCCGCGGACGCCGGATCCCCTTGATGGGAGATGATGAAGCGCACGGCCTTACCGTCGGGCGACACGAATTGTTTGAGGCCCCGTTTGAAATCCTCGTTGTCGAAGACCTCGGGCGGTAAGTAGAACGAGTCGTCGATCTTGGACTCGTCGAACGCCTGGCCCATCGCATTCGAGTTCTGTTGCTGCTCGGCCTGCTGGTCCTGGCGGCCCTTCTGCGTCGCGTAGTTGGCCAGGATCTGGTCACGGTTGGCCTCCTGACTCGCGATCTGCGGAGGGAGAAGGGCATTCAGTTTCGGCTGGAGAGCATCGAGCTTGTCCAAACTGGCTGTGACGCTTCCGAATTGGTCGACGACCGCGTCTATGCCGTCGAGGGCGTCGAACACCGATCGTATTGCGGCGCAAGAGGGAATGTCGAAGCAGTGCGGTTCCCAGTAGAAGTAGTTGCGCAGCGGCCGGAAGAAGTCGTCGAAGGTGGCGATCTTGTCGCGCAGATCCATGACGATCGGAATCATCTGGTGGAAGGCTTCGGTCTGCTCGTGTTGGGCGGCCGCGCTCTCCCGCTGCAGTGCCATCTGCTGGCGCAGGACCCCGATGGTCTTGGAGATGTCGCCGGCCTGGGCCAGGAGGTCAGCCGTGCGTTCCTCCGAATAGGACTGGTTCAACTGTTCGGTGACGCCCTGCATGCCGATCTGGTACGGGATCGAGGTGTGCTCGATCGGGGTGCCCAGTGGCCGGGTGATGGCCTGCACCCGGGCGATGCCGGGCAGGTGGAAGATCGACTTGGCGATCCGGTCGACGATGAGCATGTCCGCCGGGTTTCGGATGTCATGGTCGGCCCGGACCAGCAGCAACTCGGGATTGAGGCGGGCCTGGGAGAAGTGCCGCTCCGCCGCGGCGTAGCCCTCGTTCGCCTCGATGCCGGCGGGCAGGTAATCCCGGTCGTTGTAGCTCGTCGTGTAGGACGGTAGGGCCAGCAACCCGACCAGGGCGACCGCGATGGTCGCTGCCAGGATCGGGCCGGGCCAACGCACGACGGCGGTGCCCACCCGACGCCACCATCGCGTGGTCGCGGTGCGTTTGGGGTCGAGGAATCCGAATCGACTGGCCACCGTCATCACCGCGGGGGCCATGGTGACCGCCCCCAGCGTGACGACGAGCATGCCGAGGGCCAAGGGCACACCCAGCGTCTGGAAATAGGGCAATCGGGTGAAACTCAGACAGAACGTCGCCCCGGCGATGGTCAGGCCCGAGCCGATGATCACGTGCGCGGTGCCTCGAAACATGGTGTGGTAGGCGGTCTCTCGGTCTTCGCCGGCTTGACGCGCCTCGTGATAGCGGCCGATGAGGAAGATCGCGTAGTCGGTGCCCGCCGCGATCGCCAACATGGTGAGGAGATTGACCGCGAACGTCGAGAGCCCGATCAGCTCGTAGTGGCCGAGAAATGCCACCATGCCCCTGGCCGCGACCAATTCGAGCATCACCATCAGCAGCGCCAGGGCCAGGGTGATGACCGAGCGGTAGACCAGCAGCAGCATCACCAGGATCACCACGACGGTCAACGCGGTGACCATCTGCACGCTCTCGTCACCGGCGTGCTGCTGGTCGGAGGCCAGCGGCCCCGACCCGGTGACGTAGACCTTCAGACCCGCCGGCGGCGGATCGGCGGCCACGGCGTCTTTGACCGCCTGGGCGGATTCGTTGGCCAAGGTCTCACCCTGGTTGCCGGCCAGGTACAGCTGCACGTAGGCCGCTTTGTTGTCGGCGCTCTGCGCGCCCGCCGCGGTGAGCGGATCGCCCCAGAAGTCCTGGACGTGCTGGATGTGGGTGGGGTCCGCCCTGAGTTTGGCGATCAGCCCGTCGTAGTAATGGTGGGCCTCACCCCCGAGTGGCTGCTCGCTCTCCAGAACGATCATCGCCGAGCTGTCGGAGTCGAATTCTTCAAAGAGCTTGCCTACCAGCGTCGTCGCCTGCAGCGACGGTGCGTCATCGGGCGCCTGGGACACCGAGTGTTCCTGACCGACCACCTCCAGTTGGGGGACGACCACGTTGACGATGACGCTCAACGCCACCCAGGCCAACAGGATCGGTACCGAGAAGCGCCGAATGAACCGGGGAATCGCCGGATGCTGGCCGGCGTGGTTGTCACTCACGCGGACTTCACCAGGCAGAACGTCTGTGCCCGCACCGCGTTCGTCGTCTTCTCCTCCTTGACCTTGTCGTTCACCACGATGCGGCAACCGATGCTGTCTCCGTCGCCCTGGGCCACGATTGAGGCACTGGCCGACGGTGCGGTGGTGGTGAGCGTGATCGACCAGGGCAGCGGGGTATTCCTGACGATCTGCGGTACCGCTTCGAGGTCGAGATAGTTGATGGTCGCCACGGCGCCTTCCATTCCGAAGATTTCGTACTTCACGACTTTGGGGTCGAACGGCTCGGCATCCTCGGCGAGACCGGCGCCGGGTCGGGTGATCTCGTTGTCCGAGGCGAACAATCCGTGCATGCGGTAGACCACCAATCCGCCTATCGCGAAGACCACCACGATGAGCAGCGGAATCCATGCCCGCTTCACTAGTCCGACCACTGATGTGCCTTTCGTTTCGCCTGACCGAGCTCGCGTCTGTGCACCATCTGGCCAAGGGGTCGTGCGGCGGAGGATTTTGCGATAGTTGAACGATCGCAAAACAAACACTAAGCGGTCACCAAAACTATGGCAAGCCGTTCGGTCAACTACACGATGCTGCGAAGACCGGTTGATCCCCTAGGTCAGTAACGGAGGGCTAGCGTGGAGCATTCGGAGGGCGAACGAGTCCACCAGGAGGGAAGCGACGTGGCGAAGCCGGTGTCACCGCGGGGCCTCGCCAGGGAACGAATCCTCGAAGCCGCACTTACCCTGTTCGCCGAACACGGCGTGCACGGGACATCGCTGAAGATGATCGCCGACCGCGTCGGGGTCAGCAAACCCGCGGTGTACTACCAATTCCAGTCCAAGGAAGACATCGTCCTGGAAGTGCTGCGCCCGACGATCGAGGACATGGCGCGCGTCGTCAGAATCGCCGAAGCACTGCCCGACCGGGAGGCGCGGCAGGCGGTCGCCATCAGCGGCATGGTGGAAATGGCGATACGGCACCGACGGCTGGCCGTGCTGTTTCACGGCGACCCGGCGATCGACCAGATCGTCCTGGCCGAGCCCGAATACAGATCCGTCTCCGATCGGGTCCGCGAGTTGGTGGAGGGCCCCGAACCCGACCCGGCCAGGCGGATCGCGTTGTCAGTCTTCGTCGGCGGGGTGGGCCGGGCAGTCTCCGACCCCCTGCTCGCCGACATCGACGATGCCGACCTGCACGGCGCGCTCCTGGACCTGTCGAACCGGCTCTTGTCGCCGGTCACCTACAACGTCTGAGGCCCAGCCGATCTCAGTCGGCCTGATAGAGAATCCCGCGTCCGATCGCGTCGCGAACCTCCGGCAGGGCAGCCTCGGCCAGCGCGTCGGCGTCGACATCGTGGTGGGCGGCCAACAGATCGACGAGGGCGCCCAGCGGCACTTCGCCGCGGCATCCGGCCAGCAGCGCCCGCATCACCTCGTCGACGCCGAGGACCGCGCCGGGCCCACCCGGCCGGCGGACCGCGGCACCGACCGACTGCCAGCCGCCGGGTCCCGGAAGGGACTGCACCTCCAGGAACACCGGCGCGGTCGAGAGCCGGGCCGCCAGCAGCGCATGGTCCGAGGTGTCGCGCAGGTAGGCCCGCCGGGCGAAGAACGCCTCCACCTCGGGTCCGGTGACCAGCTCGTCGGCGCCGGTGATCTCCTCGAGGATCTGCTCGGGGGATTCGCCGTCCCCCGGCACCCGCAATGAGATCAACCCCATCCCAATCCCGGCGATGTCGTGTTCGGCGAACCAGTCCAGCCAGTCCCCACCACGGCGTGCGGCCTGCTGCGGCGTCTCACCGGCATCGGCCAGCCACATCGAGACATAGCCGACCGGGTCGGCGAGCTCGCGCTGCACCACCCAGGCGTGCAGCCCGGTACCCGACAGCCAGCCGCCGACCCGCTCCCGCCAGTCATCGCCGTTGCGCACGATCCAATTGGCCATGATGTGTGCCGTGCCACCGGGCGCCATGTGTGCGCCGATCTGTTCGATGATGCTCTCGCACAGGACATCTCCCGCGACACCCGAATCACGGTAGAGATAGTCGAGCGCGCCCGAGCCGACCACGAACGGCGGGTTGGAGACGATCAGGTCGAAGCGTTCGCCCGCCACCGGCTCGAACAGGCTGCCACAGCGCAGATCCCACGACATCCCGTTGAGCCGGGCAGTGGCCGCCGCCAGCGCCAGTGCCCGCGGATTGGTGTCGGTGGCCACGATGTCGGTGCAGTGCGCGTCGAGGTGCAGCGCCTGAATGCCACAGCCGGTGCCCAGATCCAGCGCACGTCGCACCGGGGTGCGGACGACGGCGCGGGCCAGCGACACCGACGCCCCGCCGATCCCGAGGACGTGATCGTGGCGCACCGGCCCGCCACGCACCGCGGAGTCCTGATCGGAGACGACCAGAAAGTCCCGCGCCCCGTCACTGTGCGGCCGGATGTCCAGAGCCGCCCGCAGGACGTGCCCGTCCCGCTCGAGTACGCCGCTGGCCACCAGCGCCTCCGGCGGCGTCGACGGAAACGCGAGCTCGACGTGTTCGGGCGGCTCGTCGGCGCCGAGCAGGAACAGGCGCACCAGCACGGCCAGTGGTCGCTTGTCGACGGGCGCGGCCAGCGTGACGCGCAGCGCGGGCCACCACACGCCCCGGCCCAGCGCCGCATCCGCCTCCGCGCCCAACAGCTCGGCCACCCCGTCGATCGAATAACCGGCCGCGCGCAGATCGGCCCCGACCGCGTCGAGCAGCCGGGGCTCCAGCGCGGTCAAAACAGCGACGCTTCGGGTTCGGCGGGCTCGATCAGTTCCGGGCCGTTGTTGCGGACAGTGTTGACCAGCCGGGACACCTCCCGGATGGCGATGCGGTCCAGATCGCCGTGCCCGCGCAGCAGCCCCTCGTCGATCGGGGCGTCAGGATCCAGCCAGCGGTCCCAGTCCGATGCGCTGATCGTCAGCGGCATCCGGTCGTGGACCTCGGCGAGCGGCCCGGCGGCGTCGGTGGTGATGATCGTGCAGCTCAGCAGCGGTGCGCTGGCGCGCGGCGCACCCGAGGGCCGCCATGTGGTCCACAGCCCGGCCATGAACAGCGGCTCACCGTCGGAGCCGTACATGTAGAACGGCGTCTTGGCCACCTTCTTGGGTTTGCCGCCCGCGGCGCCGTCGTTGGGTTTCCACTCGTACCAGCCGTCCATCGGGATCAGGCAGCGCTTGTTCTTGGCCGAGTTGCGGAACGCCGGCGACGTGGTCACCTTCTCGGCGCGGGCATTGATCAGCAGCGGCCCCTTGTTGTCGGGGGCGCCGTCCTCGGTGGTCTTCACCCACGGCGGGATCAGCCCCCACCGCATCGACCGCAGCCGGCGGGTCGATTCGTCATCGGGGTCGGTGTGGCGTTTGACCACGCTGCTGATGGTGGTCGTGGGCGCCACGTTGTAGTTGGCACCCGCGAGGTCCTTCCCACCGGCGCCGTCGGCCGGGCGTTCCGCCGTCTCGTCAATGGCCTGGATCTTCTGGGCCAACAGCGCCGGATCGGTGGTCACCGCAAAACGTCCACACATAGAGCCCATGCTCGCAGAAACCGGACCATGCAGGATGAGGCAGGATGTAGTACGTGCAAAACTGGCCCGCCCCGTCCACGACGGTTCCCGTCGACGCCACCGTGACGGTGCCCGGCTCGAAATCGCTGACCAACCGGGCCCTGATCCTGGCCGCGCTGGCCACCCCCCAGGGGTCGTCGACCGTCCGCGGCGCGTTGCGCAGCCGAGACACCCATCTGATGATCGACGCGATCCGCACGCTGGGGGTCACGGTCGATGGTGACGGCAGCGAGCTGACCGTGAGCGGCGCGATCGGACCGGCTCCCGATGCGCGGGTGGACTGCGGGCTGGCCGGGACGGTGCTGCGGTTCGTGCCGCCGCTGGCCGCACTGAGCACGTCGTCGGTGACCTTCGACGGCGACGCCCAGGCCAGGTCGCGGCCGATGGCTCCGCTGCTGACCGGGCTGCGTGGGCTCGGAGTCGATATCGACGGCGACGGGCTGCCGTTCGTCGTGCGCGCAACCGGCGCGATCACCGGCGGAACCGTGGAGATCGACGCGTCGGGCTCCTCGCAGTTCGTCTCGGGGCTGCTGCTGTCCGGGGCCACCATGCGCGACGGGCTCACCATCGTGCACACCGGTGCCTCGGTCCCGTCGGCGCCGCATGTGGCGATGACGGTGGCGATGCTGCGCGATGCCGGTGTCGCCGTTGATGATTCGACTCCCAACCGGTGGCACGTCTCCCCCGGCCCGGTGGCGGCGCGGGAATGGGTCATCGAACCCGACCTCTCCAACACCACCCCGTTCCTGGCGGCCGCGCTGGCGACCGGCGGCACCGTCCGGATCTCGGGATGGCCCGCGGCCAGCATCCAGCCCGCCGACACCATCCTCGCCCTGCTGGCGAAGGTCGATGCGACCGTGCGCCACACCGGTTCCCAGCTGGAAGTCGGCGGCGCGGACGGCTACGACGGCTTCGAGGCCGATCTGCACGACGTCGGCGAACTCACCCCGACGATGGCGGCGCTGGCCACGCTGGCTCGTGAGGGCTCGACCTCGAGGTTGCGGGGTATCGCCCACCTGCGCGGGCACGAGACGGACCGGTTGGCCGCGCTGACCGCCGAGATCAACGGTCTCGGCGGCGACTGCGCCGAGACCGAGGACGGTCTGCTGATCACGGCGCGGCCGCTGCACGGCGGGACCTGGCGGTCCTACGCCGACCATCGGATGGCCACCGCGGGCGCCATCATCGGCCTGCGGGTTCCCGGCGTCGAGGTGGAGAACATCGAGACAACGGCCAAGACCCTGCCCGACTTTCCGCTGATGTGGGTCGAGATGCTGGCCGCCGCAGGGTAATCGGACTTGAGCGCTCGGGAGTACGACGAATCCGACGTCCGGATCAGGCCGGGGCGGGGTACCCGCCCGCGCACCAAGACCCGGCCCGAGCACGCCGATGCCCGCCCGGCCATGGTGGTGACCGTCGACCGCGGTCGCTGGGGCTGCGCCCTCGACCGTGACCAGGACCACCGGGTGACCGCCATGCGGGCCCGCGAGCTCGGCCGCACCCCGATCGTGGTGGGCGATGACGTCGACGTGGTCGGGGACCTGTCCGGGCGGCCCGACACGCTGGCCCGCATCGTCCGCCGGGGGGATCGGCGAACGGTGTTGCGCCGCACCGCCGACGACACCGACCCGACCGAACGGGTGGTGGTGGCCAACGCCGACCGGCTGCTGATCGTGGTGGCGCTGGCCGATCCCCCGCCCCGGACCGGATTCGTCGAACGCGCGCTGATCGCCGCCTACGCCGGCGGGCTGGAACCGGTGCTGTGCCTGACCAAGTCGGATCTCGCACCGCCCGAGCCGTTCGCGGCGCAGTTCACCGATCTGGACCTGACCATCGTCAACGCGGGCCGCGACGATCCGCTGGACACGGTGGCCCCACTGCTCACCGACCGGGTCACGGTGTTCCTCGGCCATTCCGGGGTCGGCAAGTCGACCCTGGTGAATCGCCTTGTCCCCGAGGCCGAGCGGGCCACCGGTGAGGTTTCGGGGGTCGGGAAGGGTAAACACACCTCGACGCAGTCGGTGGCGTTGCCGCTGGGCGGCGACGGTTGGGTGATCGACACGCCGGGGGTGCGCTCGTTCGGGCTGGCCCATATCGAACCCGACGATGTGCTGCTGGCGTTCTCCGATCTGGCGGAGGCCATCGCCGACTGCCCGCGCGGCTGCGGGCACATGGGACCGCCCGCCGATCCGGAGTGCGCGCTGGACCCCCTGTCCGGCCCGGCCGCAGACCGGGTCGCCGCGGCGCGACGGCTGTTGGCGGTCCTGAAAGAATCCTGATAATCGGGCCCCCAACCTTGCTGGTTAGTGTATCTAAGCGTTAGATCGTGGCATGGAACGTACCGATAACGACACCTGGGATCTCGCCACCAGCGTCGGCGCCACCGCGACCATGGTCGCGGCGGGCCGTGCCCGCGCCACCAACGCCGCGGCCGCCCTGATCGACGATCCGTTCGCCGAACCCCTGGTGCGCGCCGTCGGCGTCGAATTCTTCATCCGCTGGGCCACCGGCGAACTGGACTCCGCCGCGGTCGACATTCCGGGCGCGCCGTGGGGCATGGAGCAGATGACCAACCTGCTCGCGGCCCGCACCCGCTACTTCGACGCGTTCTTCGGCGATGCGACGGCCGCCGGGATCCGCCAGGTGGTGATCCTGGCGTCGGGCCTGGACGCCCGCGCTTACCGGCTCGCCTGGCCGGCCGGGACCGTCGTCTTCGAGATCGACGTCGCCGACGTGCTGTCCTTCAAGACCACCGCGCTGTCCGACTTGATCGCGATCCCCACCGCGGAGCTGCGGAATGTGCCCGTGGACCTCCGCGACGACTGGGCATCGGCGTTGTGCGCAGCGGGTTTTGATCCGACCCGGCCGTCGGCGTGGAGCGCCGAGGGGCTGTTGCCGTTCCTGCCCTCCGACGCGCAGGACAAGCTGTTGGACACCATCAGCGAGCTCAGCGCCCGAGGCAGCAGGCTGGCCTCGGAGGTGGCGCTGATCGGCAGCGACAGTGAGACAGACGGTTTCGACGGCTTCGATCCGATCACCGAACGGTGGCGCGAGCACGGTTTCGACGTCGAGTTGGGCGATCTCGGCTATCCGGGCCCGCGCAACGACGTCGACGAGTACCTCGGCGCACTGGGCTGGAGCTCGACCCGCACCCCGCTGACCACCCTGCTCGCCGAAGCCGGTCTGCCGGTACCACCGCGCACCGACGGCCAGCATTCGCTCAGCGACAACTACTACAGCACCGCGATCAAGGACTGACCCGTACCCGACCAGCCGTCGGGCCGGCCACGTTACGGTTCCTGACCATGGCCACTTACGTTCTCACCGGCAGCGCGTCCGGAATCGGCGCAGCCACCAAGACCCGACTACAGGCCGACGGCCACGATGTGATCGGAATCGACCTGCACGACGCGGATGTGACCGTGGACCTTGGCACGTCCGAGGGCCGGGCCAGCGCGATCGCCCGGGTGACCGAGATCGCCGGTGACCGGATCGACGGCTTCGTCCCGTTCGCCGGGCTGGCCGCCGCGACCGGTCGGGCGGCCCGGCCGCTCATCGCGGTCAACTACTTCGGGGCGATCGAACTGCTGGAAGGTCTTCGCCCCCTGCTGGCCCGTGGCGAGAATCCGTCGGTAGTGCTGATCAGTTCCAATTCGACGACCAGCCAGCCGAATTGGCCGGTCGCCCTGGCCGACGCATGCCTGGCCGGCGATGAGGCCGGCGCGAACGCCGTCGCGGACTCGTGCGGGGACTACGCGGCCCTGCAGGCGTACCCGGCGACCAAGGCGGCGCTCGCCTACTACGCACGCACCAGGTCCGCGGAGTACATCGCCGACGGCATCCGGCTCAACGCGATCGCGCCGGGTCTGGTCGACACCCCGATGACCCAGCAGGGGCGCAAGGACCCGTTGACCGGTGAGGCGATGGAGCAGTTCCTCAAGACCATTCCCGCCGGGCGCGGCGGACGCCCCGATGAGGTGGCCGCGCTGGTGGCCTACCTGCTGGCCCCGGACGCCGGGTACTTCGTCGGGTCGGTGATCTTCATCGACGGCGGGACCGACGCCGCGTTCCGCGGTAAGGACTGGCCCAAGGTGTGGCAGATCGACAGGTGACGGGCGCGAGCGCGCGAGCGTGCGCATATGCCGGCCGCGGGCGGCGTGTCGGGCGGCAGACCCGCACGCTCGCCGTGCCACGGCTACTTGGCCTGCTTGGCGTCCTTCGCGGCCTCGTCCTTGGCCTTCTGGATCGCGACCCGGCCTTCGGGGCTGGCCGCCGAGTTCCCCGGCTTCGTCGCGGTGGCGACACCGGCGTTGCAGTTCAGGTTCAGCACCGTGTCGCTGACCGGTGCGAAGTCGTCGCCCTTGAGCCACGGCGCCTTCTCCGAACTGGTCACCACACAGTCGTCGTCGGACAGCGAATCGCCCGAACGCGAGGCGACCACCCCCTTCATTCCGGCATCGCTCAACGCCGACTGGGCATCGCCATAGGTCTGCCCGGCGTAGTCGTCTGCCGAGGCCACCCCGGTGGCCAGCATTCCCACCGGTATCGCGCATGCGCCGAATGCGGCTACGGCCACACCATGCAGCTTGTTCATCTCGCCCTCCGAGCCGACAACCGAACGTATTCAGTGGCCGAAGGCTAGAACCGCCGACTGCCAGGCCGCTGGGAGGACGTCGGGTGAACACTTGGAGTTACCCCATGACTGGACCTCATCGTCCGGCATTTCGGAATGAATCACACGCCATCACCTGAAACAGCGATTGACCTTACCCATAACTGGACGATAAAGTTCAATTCAGTTCGCCCGAATGTACCGCGACAGACAGGACATCGCCATGACCGCAGGTCATCTCCCCCGCCGCCTGGCCGCCACCGCCGGCCTGGCCGCCCTCATCGCCATGGGTGGCCTGCTCGCCGCCTGCGGCACCAGCGAAGAGCAGGCCCCGACCAGTCCGACCACGACGACCACCACCACGACGACCACGACGACGGCACCCCCGGAAACCCCGGCTCCGCCGCCGCCGGTCG
>NZ_JBSFPX010000007.1:0-94988 GCF_053588415.1 Mycobacterium sp. NPDC003449 | reverse complement strand
GTGATGCCCTTGGCGGGCTCGCCGAACGCGTGGTAGGCGGCCAGTCTGCCCTGGTCCATCGAGGTGGCGGCCAGCGCGGGGAAACCGATGACGTCGCCGACGGCGTAGATGTGGTCGACCGTGGTCTGGAAATTGGAGTCGACGAAGATCCGGCCACGGGCGTCGACCTCGAGGCCGGCGTTGGTGACGTCGAGGTGTTCGGTCTGGCCCTGCCTGCCTGCCGAGTACATCACCGTCTCGGCGGGGATCTGTTTACCGCTGGCCAGCGTCGTCACGGTGCCTGCGGCGCCGACGTCGACGGCCGTGACCTCCTCGCCGAACCGGAACGTCACGGCCAGGTCGCGCAGGTGGAACTTGAGCGACTCGACGATCTCGGGATCGCAGAACTCCAGCATGGTGTCGCGCTTCTCCACGACGGTGACCTTGGTGCCGAGCGCGGCGAACATCGAGGCGTATTCGATGCCGATCACGCCCGCGCCGACCACCACCATCGAGGTCGGGAGCGATTTGAGGTCGAGGATTCCGTCGGAGTCCAGCACGCGGTCCTCGTCGAACTCGACCCCGGTGGGCCGGGCCGGCTTGGTGCCCGTCGCGATCACGACGTACTCGCCGCTGACCGTGGTCCGCTCACCGCGGGTGGGTTCCTCGACCAGCACGGTGTGCGGATCGACGAACCGGCCGTGACCGCTGATCAGGTCGATCCGGTTACGCATGAGCTGGTTGCGCACCACATCCTGCTCCTTGCCGATCACATGCTGGGTGCGGGCCAGCAGGTCGGCGGGGGTGATCTTCTCCTTCACCCGGTAACTGGCGCCGTACAGTTCGCGCTGGCTCATCCCGGTGAGGTAGACGACGGCCTCCCGCAGCGTCTTGGACGGGATGGTGCCGGTGTTGACGCACACCCCGCCGAGCATCTTGCCGCGCTCGACCACCGCCACGGTCTTGCCGAGTTTGGCCGCGGCGATGGCGGCCTTCTGCCCGCCCGGTCCCGAACCGATCACGACCAGGTCGTACTCCAGCATCGAACCCATGCACAGTGTCTACGCCCGTTGCTCGTCGCACGCACGCCGGCCGCGCCGAATAGCGGGTGAACACTTGCTCCGGCCGCAATCCCCAGCGCCGATTTCATCCACAGCCGGTGCGGTGCGCCGGGCCCGGCGGCCCGGCGGCGACGGTGCCCGCTGCCAGCGTCACAGCCATGACACCTCCACCTGGCACCCCCGATTTCGGCTCCGACTTCAGCTGCACCCGACCGGGTGCGTTGATCGCCGCGCTGCCCGCGGTTCTGGGCTTCGTGCCCGAACGCTCCCTGATCCTCGTCACCGTCGACGAGGGTGAGCCGGGATGCGTTATGCGCATCGACCTTTCGCCCTCGATGGCGGGACGGGTCGAGCATCTCGCCGGGGTCGCCGCCGCAAGCGCACCGCAGCTCATGGTCGCGGTCATCGTCGACGAGGACGGGCTGGACTGCCGGCAGTGCCGCGAGGACTACGAGGAGCTGGCGGCGATCGTCGACGATGCGCTGTCCGGGCACGGCATCGAACTGCTCGCGGCGCATGTCGTGGACCGGGTCGCCGTCGGCGGGCGCTGGCAGTGCGCCGACCAGTGCGGCAGGCACGGATTCGTCGAGGACCCGGCGGCCTCCCCGTTCGCCGTGGCGGCCGTGCTCGAAGGCCGCCCGATCCGGTCGAACCGCGACGATCTGCAACAGGTCGTCGACGCCGACCCGGTGCGCGCCGAACGGGTCGGCGCCCACATCGAGGGCCTGTCGCGGCCGCCGGCGGATCGCCGGCACTGCGAGGTCCGGGCCGACGTCGACGCCGTGATGGTCGCGGCGGGCGCGCTGGCCGACGGGTCCGACCCGGCCGATGCGACGTTGGCCCGGCTGGCGGTGGCACTGACCGATCCGCGGGTGCGCGACATCGTGTACGCGCTGGCGGTCGGGGAGCGCGCCGAGCAGGCCGAGTCGTTGTGGCTGGTGCTCGCCCGCGCGCTGCCGGCGCCGTGGCGCGCGGACGCACTGGTCCAATTGGCGTTCTCGGCCTATATCCGCGGCGACGGCCCGCTGGCGGGCGTGTCGCTGGATGCCGCGCTGCGCTGCGATCCGCAGCACCGGATGGCGGGCATGCTCGATGCCGCGCTGCAGACCGGTATGCGGCCCGAACAGATCCGCGAGCTGGCGCTCAGCGGGTACCGGCAGGCCGACCGCCTCGGGGTGATGTTGCCGCCGCGACGGATATTCGCCGGCCGGTCACGCCGCGCCGGGGCCTGACCGGTTCACCGTGGGCCCGGCGTCAGACCTTCTCCACCTTCACGGCGTGCGCCATATGGTGCGGCAGTTCGACCTGCTCGTGGCCGGGGATGAGGATCATCACGCCGCCGTGGTCGTTCGCCTCGACGGTCACCCTGGCGTTGGGCACCACACCGGCGTCCTTGAGCCGCCCGATCAGCTCGGTGTCGCCCTGCACGTGTTCGGTCAGCTGCCGGACCACCACCGCGACCGGCATGCCCACCGGCAGCTCGGTGAGCCGCACCAGGCTGATGTCGTCGGACCCGAAGCCCCCGGCGCCGACGCCGAGTTCGGACAGGCCGGGGATCGGGTTCCCGAACGGGGATGTGGTCGGGTTGTTGAGTACCTGGAGCAGGCGGCGCTCGACGTCGTCGCTCATCACGTGTTCCCACCGGCACGCCTCGGCGTGCACTTCCTCCCAGGGCAGGCCGATCACGTCGACCAGCAGCCGTTCGGCCAGCCGGTGCTTGCGCATCACCGCCACCGCCAGCGCTCTGCCCTTGTCGGTCAGCTCCAGATGCCGGTCGCCCGCCACGTGCAGCAGACCGTCCCGCTCCATCCGGGACACGGTCTGGCTGACGGTGGGTCCGCTCTGATCAAGCCGTTCGGCTATGCGGGCACGCAGCGGCACCACGCCCTCTTCCTCGAGGTCGTAGATGGTCCGCAGGTACATCTCGGTGGTATCGACCAGATCGTTCATTCGCGCCTTCCCAAGCCCAAACGTCGCCACACAGTCTACCGTTTGGGCGGCGCGAACTGGTGGGCAACATCGCCGCGCCGCTCACCGCGCCCCGGCGCGGAACCCGGTACAACCCGATGTGCCCGCCGGAGGTCCCGGCGGGCACATCGGGTGGCTTTGCTCAGCTGGCGTAGGAGCGCAGCCGATCGGCACGCTCGCCGTTGCGCAGCTTGGCCATCACCTCGCGCTCGATCTGGCGGACCCGCTCCCGCGACAGCCCGAACAGTTTGCCGATCTGATCGAGGGTGCGGGGCTGGCCGTCGTCGAGGCCGAACCGCAGCCGGATCACCTGCTGCTCGCGCTCATCGAGCGTGGCCAGCACGTGGCGGATGTCGGTGTGCAGGAGTTCGGAGATCACCGCGTTCTCCGCCGACATGGCCTCGGAATCCTCGATGAAGTCACCCAGCGGGGCCTCCTCGTCGGTGCCGACCGGCATATCCAGGCTCACCGGATCGCGGCTGTGCTCGAGCAGGTCGTTGATCTTCTCGACCGGGATGCCGGATTCGGCAGCCAGTTCCTCGTCGGTGGCCTCGCGGCCGAGGTTCTGGTGCATTTCGCGCTTGATCCGGGCCAGCTTGTTGACCTGCTCCACCAGATGGACCGGCAGCCGGATGGTGCGGCTCTGGTCGGCCATCCCGCGGGTGATGGCCTGGCGGATCCACCAGGTGGCATAGGTCGAGAACTTGAAACCCTTGCTGTAGTCGAACTTCTCCATCGCCCGGATGAGTCCGAGGTTGCCCTCCTGGATCAGGTCCAGCAGCGGCATGCCGCGGCCGGTGTAACGCTTCGCCAGCGACACCACCAGGCGCAGGTTGGCCTCCAACAGATGACGTCGGGCGGCCTCGCCGTCGCGCACCACGGTTGCGAGGTCACGTTTGCGGGCCTCGCCGAGCCGCTTCTTGGTGTCCAACAGGTGCTGGGCGTACAGGCCGGCCTCGATGCGCTTCGCGAGCTCTACCTCATCGGCGGCATTGAGCAATGCCGTTTTGCCGATGCCGTTCAAATACACGCGCACGAGGTCGGCTGCCGGGCTCTGGGCGTCCAGATCGCTGTCGAAGCGGCTTGTGGTGGCATTTGCCATGACGGCCTCCTGATCGGCTCGAACTGTCATGACTTACAACGCGTCATGCCCCCGTAGAGTTCCCGCAAACGGTTGGATTCATACCGTTTGACCTGCTCTTTTTCGCCGACGACCTGAGATTTCCCTGAGAATAGCTACAGAACCCGCTCAGCCGGGGACATCGCCGCGGGATTCCGCGGAACCGGGTTGCGGTGCACCGGCCGGGTCGCCCCGCAGGGCCGGGCGTTCGGCCGTCGGAAACAGCGGGACGCGGTTGTCCCGGCCGGCGTAGCGCCTGGGTTCGTCGGCGCTGCGGGGCGGGCGGTCGTTGGCGATCAGCACGGCCATCCACGGCAGCGGCACCGACACCAGGATGATGGCCAGCGAGATGAGGCCGTTCTCCCAGATGTTGTAGGCGACCGCGGCCAGGATCAGGGCGGGTATCCGAAACGACATCAACGTCAGGTACTTGCGGACCCGCTGACGGTGCTGCTCCTCGTAGGAGGGTGCGGCACGGGTGATGAGGACCGGGCGACCCTCATGACCGAAGTCGTCGTCGAAACTCAGCTCGTGGCTTTGTTTCATACCTCTACTGTTCCACACTCGGGTCGGGCTGTGACAGTTGGATTTCGTCCGTCCCGGCGGACGGGCACAATAGTGGGCATGCAGACCCAGACGATCGAGCGCCCCGATGCCGACGAACGCGTCGACGACGGCACCGACGACGACGCTCCCAAGGTTTTCCACTACGTCAAGAAGGACAAGATCGCCGAGAGCGCCGTCATGGGCACCCACGTCGTCGCGCTGTGCGGCGAGGTGTTCCCGGTGACCAAGTCGGCCAAGCCGGGCTCGCCGGTGTGCCCGGACTGCAAGCGGATCTACGAGTCGCTCAAGAAGTAGTCGGCTGGTCGACGGCGTCGGGCGGGGGAGCGGGCCGCGGATCGTTGTTGAGCGCCTTGTTCTCCAGCCAGTCGCGCAGCCGCTTGGCGTGGGTGTCGGCGGCCGGCCACTCCTCCTGGATGGCGGCGTTGAGTTCGGCCCCGATCATGATGGCGAACCCCAGGAAGAACGCGAACAGCAGGAAGGCGATCGGCGTCGCCAAGGCGCCGTAGGTGTAGCCGGTGCTGGTGATCCAGCCCAGATAGACCCGCAGGCCCACGGTGGTGACCAGAAACACCACCGTCGACAGCACCGATCCCAGCAGCAGCCGGTGGGTCGGCAGCGGTTTGGGCAGTGCGACCCGGTAGAGCAGGGTGACCCCGATCAGCACCGCGCAGAACAGGGCCGGGTAGTAGCCGTAGCGCAGCACGTTGTCCCAGCTCTGCGGGATGTTCTCGGCGATCTTGCGCGGTCCGAGGGCCACGAACGGCGCCACCGCGATCGCGCCGACCAGCATCACCACATACAGTCCCAGCGCGTAGAACCGCTGGCGGACCGGATGGCGCAGCGGGGTCTGGTCGTGGGCCTCCACGATCGAGTCGACGAAGGCCGACACCGCCGACGACCCGGCCCACAACGAGATCACGAACCCCACCGACACCACCTCGCCGCGGGCGCCCTTCACGATGTCGCGGATCGTCGGCGCGATGATCTCGTTGACGACGTTGGTGGAGAAGAAGTGGTTGGCCGCGTTGATCAGCTGATCCTGGATCGCCGGCAGCGTCTCGGGTCCGAACAGCGGAGCGATGTAGGCCAGGCTGCCCAGCATCCCCAACAACAGCGGGGGCAGCGACAGCGCGCACCAGAAGGCGGCCTGGGCCGATTCGGAAAAGATCGAATCGTCCCAGCTCTTCGACAACGTCCGTTTCGAGATATGCCGGATGTGGTGGCGCGTCGGGGGCACTGGAAGCGGTTGGCCGGTCATGACCAGACCAGCATTACTGACGAAGCGTGCTCCTGCCCAGGAGGGGGTTCTGTTGGCGTGTCAGCCGCGGTCAGGACTCGACCGGACTGACTTCCAGCACGGCGGCCAGCTCGACCAGTTTCGCCTCATGCTCGTTGGCGTGATGCTGGCAGAAGAGCAATTCGGCGCCCGAGGGCAGCTTGGCGCGCACGCGTGCCGCCGCACCGCAACGATCACACCGGTCGGCCCTGGTTAGCTCCGGACTCGTCAGAGTTGCGTTCATGGCTCCTCCGTCTTCTGCTCTGCGCGTCCCGGCAAAGGCGCCGGATCCGCGTATCTCTACTGTGTCAGACGTTTTGGGTTCCGGCCTTGTTCCCTAGGGGTTCACCGGTGTGTCGTGTCTCACTTGGCCGTCGAGTTGCTCGCGCGGCAAGCTGACGTTATGAATCCGTCGCCCGCCGTCCTGGTTCACCTGTGCAGCGCCGAGGACTGGCAGCGGGCCCGCGACCGCGGTGAGCACCGGCCGGCGTCCCTCGGCGCCGAGGGTTTCATCCATCTGTCGGCGCCCGAACAGGTGCACCTGCCGGCCAACCGCCTCTACGCCGGACGCCGCGGGCTGGTGCTGCTGCGCATCGACCCGGCCGAGCTGTCGGATCCGGTGCGCTGGGAGCCCGGCGTGCCGACCGATCCGCAGGCGATGCGCTTCCCGCATCTGTACGGACCCCTTCCGGTCACCGCGGTGACCGGGGTCGGCGCCTATGAACCGGGTCCGGACGGGCTGTTCGCGCCGCTGCCGCCGGCCGGGCCGGGTCAGTCCAGGTAGTCGCGCAGCACCTGCGAGCGGCTGGGGTGGCGCAGCTTGCTCATGGTCTTGGACTCGATCTGGCGGATCCGCTCCCGGGTCACGCCGTACACCTGCCCGATCTCGTCGAGGGTCCGTGGCTGGCCGTCGGTCAGGCCGAACCGCAGCCGGACCACACCGGCCTCGCGTTCGGACAGCGTCTCCAGCACCGACTGCAGCTGATCCTGCAGCAGGGTGAACGACACCGCGTCCACGGCCACGACGGCCTCACTGTCCTCGATGAAGTCACCGAGCTGGGAGTCGCCCTCGTCGCCGATGGTCTGGTCCAGCGAGATGGGCTCACGCGCGTACTGCTGGATCTCCAGCACCTTCTCGGGCGTGATGTCCATCTCCTTGGCGAGCTCCTCGGGCGTGGGCTCGCGGCCCAGGTCCTGCAGCAGCTCACGCTGGATGCGGCCGAGCTTGTTGATCACCTCGACCATGTGCACCGGGATGCGGATGGTGCGGGCCTGGTCGGCCATCGCGCGGGTGATGGCCTGGCGGATCCACCACGTCGCGTAGGTCGAGAACTTGTAGCCCTTGGTGTAGTCGAATTTCTCGACCGCACGGATCAGGCCGAGGTTGCCCTCCTGGATCAAGTCGAGGAACGCCATGCCGCGGCCGGTGTAGCGCTTGGCCAGCGACACCACCAGGCGCAGGTTCGCTTCCAGCAGGTGGTTTTTCGCGCGATCGCCGTCGCGGCAGATCCACTGCATGTCGCGGCGCTGCTGGACCGGGAGCTTCTCGCCCTTGTCGGTCAGCTCGACCATCTTCTGGGTGGCGAACAGGCCGGCCTCGATCCGCTTGGCGAGCTCGACCTCCTCCTCGGCGTTGAGCAGCGCCACCTTGCCGATCTGCTTGAGGTAGGCCCGGACCGAGTCGGCCGAGGCGGTGAGCTCGGCGTCCTTACGGGCCTGCCGCAGCGCCTCGGACTCCTCCTCGTCCCAGACGAAGTCGCCGGAGGCTTTGTCCTTCTCGGACGGTTCGGCGATCTCGTCGTCCGCTCCCGCGCCGGCGGCCTTGGCGGCGGCCGGCGCGGCGGTCCCGGCGGTCCCCGCCTCGGCCCCCTCCTCGTCCTCGTCACCGGAATCGGCGGTGTCCTCGTCGGACCCCTCGGCGTCGGTATCGAGGTCGTCGAGTTCCAGATCGGTGTCCTCGGCTTCGAGATCCTCGCCCGGCCCGGCCTCAAGGTCGTCGGTCGTCTCGAGATCGTCGGAGACGCCGTCCTCGGGCTTGGTCGCCGGGCCCTTGCCCGCGCGCTTGGCCGGGGCCTTCTTGGCCGGTTTGGCGCCCGCGGTCTTCGCCGCCGGGGCCTTGGCCGCGCGCTTGGCGGGGGCCTTCTTGGCGGGGGTCTTGGTAGCGGTGCGCTTCACCGGCTCCTCGGTTGCCGGGCTTGCCTTTGTCGCTGCCACGTACACCCTTTCGGTCTTGCTCATGTTTCGGTGGGCATGGGCGTACACCACCGAATGCGTCGGCTATGGATGTCGGCGTTGTTATCGGCTGGGATACTCGCCGCTGTTCGGTAGGCGGCCGCCGATGACCATTGTAACGACAGTGTGTGCTTGACCGTGCCCAGCGGCAAATTTTGGCCGTGCCGCGGGCAGCGGCGAAAACAGCTACCGACCGGTAGCTTGTACGTCGACGACCGAGGCCATGGCCGCGCCGACGATGCCCGCGGTGTTCTGCAGGGTGGCCGCCACCACCTTGGTGCGGTTCTTGAGCAGCGGCACCCATTTGTCGGCCTTGCGACTGATGCCGCCCCCCGCGATGAACAGGTCGGGACAGATGGCGTTCTCGACCATGACGAGCACCTTGGTGACTTCCTCCGACCAGCGCTCGTAGCTCCAGTCCTTGCGCTCCTTGACCGAGGATGCGGCGCGGTGCTCGGCCTCCTTGCCGTTGACCTCGAGATGTCCGAATTCGGTGTTGGGCAACAGAACTCCGTTGTGGATCACCGCCGAGCCGATCCCGGTGCCGAAGGTCAGCAGCACGATCACGCCGCTGTTGTCCTTGCCCGCGCCGAACCGCTCCTCGGCCAGCCCGGCCGCATCGGCGTCGTTGAGCACGGTCACCGGTTGACCGTCGAGCGCGCCGCCGATGACCTCGACCGCGTTCACCCCGATCCAGCTCTTGTCCACGTTGGCCGCGGTGCGCACGGTGCCGCCGGTCACCACACCCGGATAGGTCACGCCTACCCTCCCGGTCCAGCCGAACTCGCGCACCACCGCGGCGACGGTTTTGGCGACGGCCTTGGGGGTCGACGGCTGCGGCGTGTCGAGCTTGAACCGCTCGCCGATCAACTGTCCGGTGTCGAGGTCGACGACGCCGCCCTTGACCCCGCTGCCGCCCACATCGACGCCGAATCCGCGTCGGTGGGCGTCCTTGGTCCCGGCCGGTTCGGCCGAAGTCGACTCGGATGCAGTCATGGCGGGGGGCTCCTTTGGGGGAGAGGCATTTGCGGGCCTGGCGACGCGCCTCACCCTAATAGTTCACGAACGCGGATGCGGGCGGTCGGCCATCCCGGGGTGCGCTCTTCGCGTCGACGGCGCGAACGTGTTGCGATGTACCCGTGACGGAAATCAGCACCGACCCGGCCGGCCTGCGCGCCACGGCCGAGCAATTGGCGACCGAAGCGGCAGAATTCGTCCGGCGACGCCGGGCCGAGGTGTTCGGCGCGGGCCCGGGTTCGGGCGCGGAGGCGGCGGACGGCCGGGATCGTGACGAGGTTCGCGCCATCCGATCGAAGAGCACCCCGACCGACCCGGTGACCATCGTCGACACCGAGACCGAGCGCTGGTTGCGGGAGCGGCTGGCGGTGCTGCGGCCCGGCGAGGACGTGCTCGGTGAGGAGGAGGGCGGCCGCCAGGACGGTCGCGACGGGCTGAGCTGGGTGCTCGACCCGATCGACGGGACGGTCAACTTCGTCTACGGGATTCCGGCCTATGCCGTCTCGGTGGCGGTGCAGCGCGACGGGCGGTCGGTGGCGGGCGCCGTCGCCGACGTGTCGGCGGGGACGGTGTACTCCGCGGCGCTGGGGCAGGGCGCGCATATCCGCCACGCCGGGGTCAGTACGCCGTTGCGGTGCAGCCCCGCCGACGATCTGTCCATGGCGCTGGTGGGGACCGGGTTCTCCTATGACCCGGACCGGCGGGCCGGCCAGGCCCGGCTGCTGGCCCAGATCCTGCCCTCGGTGCGGGATATGCGCCGGTTCGGCTCGTGCGCCCTCGATCTGTGCATGGTCGCGGCCGGGCAGCTGGATGCGTACTACGAGGACGGGGTGCACGTGTGGGACTGGGCGGCGGCGGCGTTGATCGCCGCCGAGGCCGGGGCGACGGTGTGGCTGCCCGCGACGCCGGGGGTGGGTCCGGTCGGGGCGGCGGCGCCGGGTGTCGCGCAGGCGCTGCGGCGGGTGCTAGCAGACGCCGGTATGGACCTTTGACAGCCGTGCGGAGTCGGCCGGCTGGGTGGCATCCGGGCGCAGGCTGGCCAGCACCGCGTTGACGTCGTCGGTGCTCGCGAGTTCGGTGAACTCCGTTCCGAGCGCGAGATCGACTGCCGGGTCCGGCCTTTGGTCCTGGAACAGCTCCATGCACGGGGCCACCAACCACAGCGCGGCGGCCGCCGTGCGGCCGGTGGGTCCGAACCGGATCTGGCCCTGGCACACGAGCTTGGCGGTCGCGTAGATCGGGTCGTTGGCGGCCTCGGGCTGGGCGAAGCCGAGGTCGCGCAGCTGGCCGGCGATCTCGCCGGCCTGGCCGCCCTGGCCGCTGGCGTTGAGCACCCTGATCCGGGTCTCGGCCAGTGGGGCCGGGCTGATGTCGGCCATCGCCGTGCTGGCGACCTGCTCGCCGAGTTTGGGTGTTGCCGGGTCCGGTGCGGGCGGCGGGGCGTTGCACACCGTGGCGACGTGAACTTCGCCGGGCTGATTCAGCACGATGATCCACACCATCAGCGTCACCACGGCGAGCGCGACGAACAGCACGGCGGCCGGGACGAAATTGCGCCTGCGGAAGGGGCGACCATGGCGGTCGAAGGCAGTGCCCTCGGTGATTTGCGCGACCACCCCTGCACTCTAAGGCTAAGGTCGCTTGCTGCCGCGTTGAAGGTCAGACTTCAGTGTGATGTAAATCACACTGAAACATGTGGCAATAAGGGCACGAATCATTTGGGGAATGCGTTCGACGCTGGTACAAAGCTCTGCTGCAAGGTATAGGGAGGGGACACCGACGATGGCTACCGACTATGACGCCCCGCGGCGCACCGAGACTGACGACGTTTCCGAGGATTCGCTGGAGGAGCTGAAAGCACGGCGCAACGAGGCGCAGTCCGCCGTGGTGGACGTCGACGAATCCGAGACAGCGGAATCCTTCGAGCTGCCGGGGGCAGACCTGTCCGGCGAGGAACTGTCGGTGCGGGTGGTGCCGAAACAGGCCGATGAATTCACCTGCTCCAGCTGCTTCCTGGTACATCACCGCAGCCGGCTGGCCAGCGAGAAGAACGGCTTGATGATCTGCACGGACTGCGCGGCCTGATTCGCCGATCAGCCGAGGAGAGCGGCCAGCACCCGGTCCGGATGCCGCGTGCTGACCAGCCAGTACGGGGTGGGGTCATCCGGATCGTCGAGAACGACCAGCACCATCGGGCCGATCCAGGCCCGGTGCACGACATAGGCGGCGGGATCGAGTTGGCGGCCCAGCGCCGCCGACTTGGCCGATCGCGGCACCTCGGCGCTGCGGGCCACCACGCCGACCGGCAGATGCGCCGCACCGGCCCACAGCTCGGCCTCGCCGGCAGGCCCGTCGACCACCCGCACCTCGGTCTTGCTGAACCACAGCAGGACGGCCGCGGCCACCGGCAACAGCACCAGGTACGGCACCCACGCGGGCACACCGGGGACGCCCTGGCCGAGCTCGAGGGCGATCAGGACGGCCAGCGCCGCCGCGGGCAGCGTCCACCACCATGGCACCCACAACCGTTCGCGATAACGCACGGTTTGGGTGGTTGCGCGCGTGTCTGACACGCGGCTCAGAGTAATCTGTGACGTCGTGTCCAACTCTCTGGCGGTCGTCCGATTGGACCGCGATCTCCCGATGCCCTCCCGGGCGCACGACGGCGACGCGGGCGTTGACCTCTACAGCGCGCACGACGTCGAACTCGCCCCCGGGCAGCGGGCCCTGGTGCCGACCGGGGTGGCCGTTGCCATTCCGCACGGGATGGTGGGGCTGGTCCACCCGCGGTCGGGTCTGGCTGCCCGCGTGGGTCTTTCGATCGTCAACAGCCCGGGCACGATCGATGCCGGTTACCGCGGTGAGGTCAAGGTTTCGCTGATCAACCTCGACCCGCACACGCCGATCGTGGTGAACCGTGGTGACCGGATTGCCCAGCTGCTGGTGCAGCGGGTAGAACTGCCCGAGTTGGTCGAGGTGACCTCGTTCGACGAGGCCGGCCTGGCCGACACCTCCCGTGGTGACGGTGGCTACGGGTCCTCCGGCGGACATGCGAGTTTGTGATGGCATTCGGTAAGCGCAAGAGCAACGAGACGAGCGGCGGGCAGGCCGGCGGGAATCCCCTCGACGAGCCCGCCGAGGCGATGGGAGCCGATATGGAGGCCGATATCGACACCGGTGAGGACCTGGACGGCCCGTTCGACGTCGACGACTTCGACGA
The DNA here is from genome assembly GCF_053588415.1 of Mycobacterium sp. NPDC003449. NCBI lineage: Bacteria > Bacillati > Actinomycetota > Actinomycetes > Mycobacteriales > Mycobacteriaceae > Mycobacterium > Mycobacterium sp. NPDC003449. Next base: position 82,548 of record NZ_JBSFPX010000007.1, on the reverse strand, counting down.
ACCGGAGGTGGCCGCGCAGGGCCGGCTCGACCTGGGCTCGGTGCTGATCCCGATGCCCGACGGTGGACAGGTGCAGGTCGAGGTCAACGAGACGGGTGCGCCGAGCGCGGTGTGGGTGGTCACGCCCAACGGCCGCTTCACGGTCGCCGCCTACGCCGCGCCCAAGAGCCCGGGGCTGTGGCGCGAGGTGGCCACCGAGCTGGCCGATTCGCTGCGCAAGGACGCCGCCTCGGTGCGGATCGAGGACGGTCCGTGGGGGCGTGAGGTGGTCGGCACGGGTAATGGCGGCGTGGTCCGGTTCATCGGCGTCGACGGGTACCGCTGGATGGTTCGCTGCGTCGTCAACGCCGCCCCGGAGACCATCGACGCGCTGACCGGCGAGGCCCGGGCATCGTTGGCCGACACCGTGATTCGTCGCGGCGATACACCCATGCCGGTGCGGACGCCGTTGCAGGTGCAGCTGCCGGAGCCGATGGCGGCGCAGTTGCGCGCCGCGGCCGAGGCCGCCGCCCAGCAGCAGGGCGAGCAGCCGTCGCAGGAACCGGAGTCGCCCGATGAGCCGCCTGCCGAGCCGGTGGCGCGGCGCAGTGCGCAGGGCTCGGCCATGCAGCAGCTGCGCACCATCACGGGGGGATGACCCTCACGCCTCCTGTAGCGCGGCCACGCACGCGGCGCCGAGCGACCCGGTGTCGACGCCCATCTGCCGCAGCGTCACGGTCCGCAGCGCGGCCCGCGGCGCCGCGGCGACCCATTCGAAGCCGACCTCGGCGGGATGCACCGGATCGTCGGTGGCCACCGCCACACCCATCGGCGCGGTGAGGCGTTCCAGGTCGGCGCAGCCGGGCGCGTGGCAGGCGGCGGCCTCGTCCATCGCGTCGGGCAGCGCGGGCCACAGCCCCGCCCAGGACCGGGTCAGCTCATCGGCCAGCCAGGCCGGGGTCGACGCCCGCATCTGCGCGACCGTCGCGGCCAGCCCGTCCCGGCGCAACAGGTCGGCGGATTGACGTGCCAGCAACGCCGCGGGGGCATGCTCCGGGGAGCCCATCCACGGGGGAAGGGCGGCCAGCACGGCCACCGCGCGACTCGGGTGCCGCAGGGCCCATCGGGTCGCCACCACGGCCCCGATGGACACCCCGCCGACCACGATCGGGCCCGATCGGGCCGCGTTGTCCAGGGCATCCAGATAGCCGCCGATCAACCGGCCCGATTGGGGCGCGGGGGTCACGGCGACGGCGCCGACACCATGCAACGCAGGGGAAAACGCCCGGTAGACGTAGTCGTCGTCGGATCCGGTGCCGGGCAGCAGCACCGCGGTGGCACCCCGCAGAATGACGCTCATCACATGATCGTGCCTGCCCCGTCAAACCGTCGGCGCGTCGACCCGCACCCCACGTGGCATTCGGCGCTCAAGAGGTCTACCGTGGCGTTGGTTGGGCGGATCCACGGTGGATCCGCGGAAGGTCAGGAGAGGCCAATGGCTACGGCCGAAGGGTATCTGCGCCGACTCACGCGACGCCTGACAGAGGACCCCGAGCAACTCGACGTCGAAGAACTCAGCGAGGAAGCGGCCAACACCGGCGCGCAGAAGGCGATCGACTGCCAGCGCGGCCAGGAAGTCACGATGGTCGGGACTCTGCGCAGCGTGGAATGTAACGGCAAGGGCTGTTCCGGCGGCGTCAAAGCCGAGCTGTTCGACGGGACGGACACCGTGATGCTGGTGTGGCTGGGACAGCGCCGCATTCCCGGCATCGAATCGGGCCGCACCCTGCGGGTCCACGGGCGCGTCGGCAAGCTGGAAAACGGAACCAAGGCGATTTACAACCCGCACTACGAAATTCAGAAGTGAGCCAGACCGAGAACAATCCGGACAGCCCATCTTCAGACTCGACCAGCGAGTCGGCGCCCACATCGGCCCGGCAGCACCTCGGTGGCCGGGCCGTGCTCGACCAGATGGGCGGCGTCAGCGGCCTGATCTATTCATCGCTGCCGGTGCTGGTCTTCGTCCCGGTGTCCTCGACGCTCGGGCTGATGCCCGCGATCGGCGCGGCACTCGGGGTGGCGACACTGGTGCTGATCTGGCGGCTGATCCGCCGCGAATCGGTGCAGCCCGCGGTGTCGGGTTTCTTCGCCGTCGGCGTCAGCGCACTCATCGCCTATCTGGTGGGGGAGTCGAAAGGCTATTTCCTGCTTGGCATCTGGACCTCGCTGCTGTGGGCGGTGGTGTTCGGTGTTTCGGTGCTGATCCGGCGTCCGGCGGTGGGTTACGTATGGGGCTGGGTCAACTCGCACGACCGGGGCTGGCGTTCGGTGCGCAGGGCGGTGCTGGCGTTCGACATCGCCACGATGGTGTGGGCGCTGGTGTTCGCGGCGCGATTCCTGGTCCAGGAGTACCTCTACGACTCCGACGAGACCGGCTGGCTGGGCTTCGCCCGCATCGCGATGGGCTGGCCGTTGACCGCGGTTGCGGCGTTGGTGACCTATCTGGCGATCCGGGCGGCGCAGCGCGCCGTGCACGCCGAGCGGCCCGCGCCGGCGGCCGAGTAGGGCTCAGCGCGCCGCCGGGTGCAGCAGCAGCGCGCGCAGCTGGTCCTCGACGTCGGTGACCGCGACGAACAGCAGTTCGTCGCCGCCTTCGAGGGGTTCGTCGGATTCGGGCACGATCACCCGGGCGCCGCGCAGGATCGTCACCAGGGACGCGTCCCGTGGCAGCTCGAGGCGTTTGACGGGTTTACCGCCCCACGGCGTGTCCTCGGGCAGGGTGATCTCGACCAGGTTGGCCTGGCCTTTGCGGAATTCCATCAGCCGCACCAGGTCGCCGACCGCGACGGCCTCCTCGACCAGCGAGGCCAGCATCCGCGGGGTCGACACCGCCACGTCGACACCCCAGTTCTCGTCGAACAGCCATTCGTTGCGCGGGTCGTTGACCCGCGCGACCACCCTGGGCACCGCGAACTCGGTCTTGGCCAGCAGGCTGACCACGACGTTGACCTTGTCGTCGCCGGTCGCGGCGATCACCACGTCGAACTCCTCCAGCCGCACCGATTCGAGCATGGTCAGCTCGCAGGCGTCGCCGAGCCGCCAGTGCGCCGCCGGGATGGCGTCGACGTCGATGTGGTCGAGGTTGCGTTCCAGCAGCGTCACCTCGTGGTTGCTTTCGAGCAGTTCGCGGGCGATGGAGCGGCCGACGGCCCCGGCCCCGGCGATCGCGACTTTCATTGGGCCTCCACGTCCTCGCTGGGCGGCAGCGCCGCGATGGCAAGGGCCTCGGCGATGTGGCCCGACACCGCGGCGATGTAGACCTGGTCGCCGGCCTGGATCACGGTCTTCGGATCGGGCAGCAGACCGCCGCCGAACCGGATCACGAAGGCCACCCGGCCTCCCGTGACGGCTTCCAGGTCGGTGACGAGGTGTCCCGCCCAGTCCTCGTGCAGCGGCAGTTCGGCGACCCCGACGTTGCCCGACGGGTCGCGCCACTTGGTGGTCTCGGCCTCCCTGGTCAACACGTTGAGCAGGCGGTCGGTGGTCCACGGCACGGTCGCCACGGTCGGGATGCCGAGGCGTTCGTAGACTGCGGCGCGTTTCGCGTCGTAGATCCGCGCCACGACGCGCTCGACGCCGAACGTCTCGCGGGCCACCCGCGCCGAGATGATGTTGGAGTTGTCGCCGGAGGAGACCGCGGCGAACGCGCCGGCCTCCTCGATACCGGCCCGCAGCAGCACATCGCGGTCGAAGCCCATGCCGAGCACCCGTTCGCCGGAGAACTCGGGCGACAGCCGGTGGAAGGCGGTGCTGTCGCGGTCGATGACCGCGACCTCGTGGCCGATCCGGGCCAGGCTGTCTGCGAGGGAGGCGCCGACCCGGCCGCATCCCATGACCACTACACGCACGCGACCGTCCTCTCGGTGGCGGAAAAACCGCGGTAACTCACTCCGTGCACCCGGAACGCTACAGCTTTCCGACGACTCTCTGGCTGTGGGCTTACTCTTGGCACTCGTGTCCAAGCTTTCGACCGCCGCGCGTCGGCTCGTCCTCGGACGGCCCTTCCGCAGCGACAAGCTGTCCCACACGTTGTTGCCCAAGCGGATCGCGCTGCCCGTCTTCGCCTCGGATGCGTTGTCGTCGGTGGCGTACGCGCCGGAGGAAATCTTCCTGGTGCTCTCGGTCGCCGGGCTGACCGCCTATTCGATGACGCCATGGATCGGCCTCGCGGTCGCGGCCGTCATGCTGATCGTGATCGCCAGTTACCGCCAGAACGTGCACGCCTACCCGTCCGGCGGCGGTGACTACGAGGTGGTCACCACCAACCTCGGGCCGACCGCCGGGCTGACCGTGGCCAGCGCGCTGATGGTGGACTACGTCCTCACGGTGGCCGTGTCCATGTCGTCGGCGATGTCGAACATCGGCTCGGCGGTTCCCTTCGTCGCGCAGCACAAGGTGCTGTTCGCGGTCATCGCGATCCTGCTGCTCGCGTCGATCAACCTGCGCGGGATCCGTGAGTCCGGCACCGCGTTCGCAATTCCGACCTACGCCTTCATGATCGGGATGTTCATCATGCTGGGCTGGGGCCTGTTCCAGATCTATGTGCTCGGCCACCCGCTGCGCGCCGAGTCGGCCGGCTTCCACATGCACGCCGAACACGGCGAGGTGCTCGGGTTCGCGCTGGTGTTCCTGGTGGCCAGGGCATTCTCCTCGGGTTCGGCGGCGTTGACCGGTGTGGAGGCGATCAGCAACGGCGTGCCCGCGTTCCGGAAACCCAAGTCGCGCAACGCGGCCACCACCCTGCTGCTGCTCGGGGTGATCTCGGTGACCCTGTTCATGGGCATCATCATGCTGGCCAAGGCGACCGGGGTGCAGATCGCCGAGCGCCCGCACGAACAGCTGGTCGGCGCGCCCCCCGACTATCACCAGAAGACGCTGATCGCCCAGCTGGCCGACGCGGTGTTCCACGATTTCCCCATCGGCCTGTATCTCATCGCCGGTGTCACCGCGCTGATCCTGGTGCTGGCCGCCAACACCGCGTTCAACGGGTTCCCGGTGCTGGGGTCGATCCTGGCCCAGGACCGCTTCCTGCCGCGTCAGCTGCACACCCGCGGTGACCGGTTGGCGTTCTCCAACGGCATCCTGTTCCTGGCCTTCGCCGCGATCGCGTTCGTCGTCGCGTTCCGGGCCGAGGTGACCGCGCTGATCCAGCTCTACATCGTCGGCGTGTTCGTCTCGTTCACGCTCAGCCAGATCGGCATGGTGCGGCACTGGACCCGGCTGCTGCGCACCGAGACCGATCCGGCGGTGCGCAGGCACATGATCAGGTCGCGGGCCATCAACACCGTCGGCCTGACCGCGACGGGTGCGGTGCTGGTGGTGGTCGTGGTGACGAAGTTCCTGGCCGGGGCCTGGATCGCGATCCTGGCGATGACGGCGTTGTTCGTGCTGATGAGGCTCATCCACAAGCATTACGCCACGGTGGCCCGCGAACTCGAGGCCCAGGACGAGAGCGAGGGCGGCGACATCGTGCTGCCGAGCCGCAATCACGCGGTGGTGCTGGTGTCCAAGCTGCATCTGCCGACCAAGCGGGCGCTCGCCTACGCCAGGGCCACCCGGCCCGACATGCTCGAGGCGATCACGGTCAGCGTCGACGACGCCGAGACCCGGGCCCTGGTGCACCAGTGGGAGGACAGCGATATCAGCGTGCCGCTGAAGGTGATCGCTTCGCCGTACCGGGAAATCACCCGTCCGGTACTGGATTACGTCAAGCGGGTCACCAAGGAGTCGCCGCGGACGGTGGTGACGGTGTTCATCCCCGAGTACGTGGTCGGGCACTGGTGGGAGCAGGTGCTGCACAACCAGAGCGCGCTGCGGCTCAAGGGCAGGCTGCTGTTCATGCCGAACGTGATGGTGACATCGGTTCCGTGGCAGCTGAATTCCTCGGAGCGGGTGCGGATGACCCTGCATCCGGGTTCGGCGCCGGGCGACGCGCGACGGGGCTTCCTGGAATGACCGAATTGACTCTGACCACCGGGCCCGCCGCCAACGGTGGCAGTTGTGTGGCCCGCCATGACGGGCGGGTGGTGTTCGTCCGGTACGCGCTGCCCGGTGAGACGGTGCGGGTCAGGGTAGTCGACGAGCGCGGATCATATTGGCACGCCGAGGTTCTCGAGGTCATCGAACCTTCACCGGACCGGGTCGATTCGCTGTGTGCGATCGCCGGGGTGGGCCGGTCCGGATGTTGTGACCTGGCGTTCGCCGAGCCGGCGGCGGCCCGCAGGCTCAAGGGCGCGGTGGTGGCCAATCAGCTCTCGCGGCTGGGTGGGTTCGACTGGCGCGATGAGGAATCCGCGTCGGCCGAACCGGTGGGCACCGTTGGTGCGACCGGATGGCGTAGCCGGGTCCGGCTGGACACCACGCCGGACGGACGAGCCGGGTTCCACCGGTACCACAGTGCCGACCTGGTGACCGATCTCGGCTGCGCACAGCTCGCCGCCGGGACCGTCGACGGCCTGGCGCAGGCCCGCTGGCCCGGTGGTGCGCACGTGCATGTGGCGCTGGATTCCGACGGCAATCGTCATGTGGTGCAGTCGGGTCCCAAGAACGGGCGCACCAGCCCAACCCGGGTGGTCGAAGGCGATTACGAGGCCACCCAGCGGATCGGGACGCGGGTGTGGCGGGTACCGGTGACCGCGTTCTGGCAGGCCCACCGCGATGCCGCCGCGGTCTACAGCCGGCTGGTCGCCGAGCGGGCCGCGCTGCAACCCGGTATGACGGCCTGGGACCTCTACGGCGGCGCGGGGGTTTTCGCGGCGGCGCTGGCCGAAGGCGTCGGGGAGAGCGGACGCGTCGTCACCGTCGACACGTCGCGGGGCGCCTCCCGCTCGGCCAGGGCCGCGCTGGGCGATATGCCGTGGGTGTCGGTGGTGACCGATTCGGTGCGCCGGGCGTTGTCGGCGCAGACCGGCCGGGCCGACGTGGCGGTGCTGGACCCGCCGCGGACCGGGGCCGGCCGCGATGTGATCGACCAGCTGGCCGCGGCCGAGGTGCCCAGGATTATTCATATCGGTTGTGAGGCAGCTTCGTTCGCCCGCGATGTCGGTTTGTATCTGCGGCACGGCTATGCCGTGGAGGACATCCGGGTGTTCGATTCGTTCCCGCTGACCCACCACGTGGAGTGCGTCGCGGTCCTCACCCGCCGACCCTGACCCGTTTCCTGCGCGAGCAGACGCAAACCTGCCTAATTCTCAGCGGATTTGGACAGTTTTGTGTCTGCTCGCGAGGGATGGTGCGGGGCTGGCGCGCGACGAGCGGGCTGGCTTTTATTTTTTTATCGAGTATGGTCCAGGTTAGTTATTGGTTGTGAGCCTGAAAAGGAGCAACGGTGGCTGATAAATCCAGCGGGCGGATGCCGAAAAAACCCGCGATGACCATAAAAGAACGCCGAGCCGCGAAACGCGCCAGGGTGAACGAATCGACCGAGATTGTTCCCCGCCGTAAACGCGGGGAGCGGAGCAGATCGCTGTGACCTGCGGATTCTGTCGGTAAGTACCGGCAATCGCGGTGATCGAATTGCCGCCGCCGCGCTTACGTGCGTTATTCGGAAATTGTCCGGAAACAATTTTCCGCAAAACGCCGCCAGTGAAAGGAGAAATTCATGGTGGCGGTCCGGGGAGTTCCCATTGTTTTCGCCGAGGCCGGCGACCTGCTCGATGCCGTCGACGCCGAATTCGCCAGCCACGGCATCGCGCCCGTTTACGCGGGCGCCCCCTGTGTTTCTGGGGCGCCGAGCGGACCCGAGGCTCCCGACGACGTCGATTCGATCATGGTGGTCATCGACCATCGACTGGTCGAATCGCTGTTCGGCGACACACATTTCAGCGCAGCGAAACGACGGGCCCGGTCCTGCGAGAACGAGGTCTGCGATCTGGCGACCGGTACCGCCGTCGCCCACGACGCGCGTCGCCTGCTCATCGTCGGCGACGGACGGTGGGCGACGACCGACGAGAAGGCTCGGTTGATCCGCTGGATTCGCAACGCCATGCTGCGGATCGGTTACGAATGCGCGATCAACGGCCTGGTCGACCTGGCCACGTCCTATGCGATCGTCGTCGCGGGCACCGATGTCGGGCGCGCGGCGCAATGCCTGGTGGGTTGGCAGCGGCGGGCCGGGCCGTCGGACATCACCCGCGCCGGCGGCGCCGGGGCGCGTATGGGGTCGGATCGATATCCGGGCGCCGTCCTTCGATGAGGTCCGCGAGCATCCGTGCCGATCCGCAGGCCATGGTCCAGCCGACGTTACCGTGCCCGGTGTTGTAGTAGAGGTTGTCATGACGGCCCAGCCCGATGAGTGGTGGGCCGTCGGGGGTGACCGGGCGCAGTCCGGTCCGGTAGCGGGCGCCGTTCCAGTCGATGGCCCCCGGGAACAGCCGGTTGCCCGCGGCGACGATGCCCGCGAAGTCGGCGGGCGAGTGGTTACGGTCGTATCCGACGAACTCCGCGGTCGCCGACATCCGCAGTTCGGCGCCGAACGGCGACCATGCCACCATGTGCCGTTCGTCGATGCCGCCGAGGGCCGGAGCACGGTCCGGATTCTTGATCGGTGCGGTCACGCTGTATCCCTTGGCCGGATACACCGGTAGGTAAACCCCGATATCGCGCGTCAACAGCGGGCTGGCCGACCCCGCGGCGAGGACGACGGCGTCGGCACGGACCTCGCCGTGCGCGGTGCGGAGTCCGGTGATCGATGATCCGTCGGTAGTCATTCCGAGGATCCCACTGGACAGGTGGAACTGCGCTCCACGCCGCTCGGCGGCTTGTGCGAGGGCGGTGGCGAACCGCTGCGGGTCACCGGTGCCGTCGGAGGCGTCGTGGATGGCCCCGGCGAAATCGGTGGCGACGTCGCGCAGCGCCGGCTCGGTGGACGCGATCTGAGCGGAGTCGAGCTCATTCTGCTCACGCCCGTTGTCGCGTAGGAGTCTCGACCTGCGCCGGGCCTCGGCAAATTCGGCTTCGCTGCGGTAGAGGTACAGCACACCGTTGTCGGTGTGGCAGTAGTCCAGCCGCTCGCGGGCGGAGAGTTCGTCGAGCAGTCGTTGGCTGTAGCGGGCGAGTTCGAGCTTGGCCAGGGTGTTGGCGCGTGATCGCGCCGGGGTGCATTCCCGCAGGAACCGCAGACCCCATCGGGCCAGCGCGGCATCGGCTCGCGGCCTGACCCTGATCGAAGTCTGCTGTCCCAGTAGGGATCGCATCAGCATCGCCGGTGCGCTCGGTGATGCCCAGGTGTAGGAGTGCCCCGGCGCGATGAGACCACCTGTGCTCGCCGAGGTGTCCGCGGCGATCTCGGGCCTGCGGTCGTGGACCTGGACTTCGTGTCCACGCTCGGCCAGCTCCTGGGCGGTCGCGACGCCCACCACGCCGGCGCCGATCACGGCCACCTTCATCTGGAATTCCCTTCTACGCTGACGTCTGGTTTGGATTCGTTGTCGTGCAAAACCTCTCGGATGTAGAACCGCCATCCGAGGAAACCCGTCCACAGGGTCACCACGATGACCACGGCGGGTACGCCGTAGTAGAGCAGATTCAGAATCATGCGCTTTCTCCTTGTGCGGCGAGGGCGGGTTGATGTCGCCGTGGGGAGCGGCCGGCCGTGGCGGCGGCTACGACGGTGTAGACCACGAGGTTGGCGACGACGCCGGGGATGAGGCCGTCGTCGAGGCCGAACGGGGCCTCCAGGCCCCACTGCCACACACCGGTGACGACAGCCCCGGCCGCGATCGCGGACAGGGCGGCGGGCGCCGAGCGGATTCCGAACAGTATCGCGCCGAACAGCGGGACGATGATGGTCGGAGCCCACAGCGCGTAGCTGTAGAGCAGTGCGTCGACGATCGACGGCACGCTGAGCGCGAAAATGGTTGCGGTGGCCCCGACTACGACACTTGTGGTGCGCTCGACGGCGAGCCGTCTCTTCGGCGCAAGCGGTGCCGCCCGCATCGGCTGATAGAGGTCTTTGGTCAGGACGACTGCCGTGGAGTTGAGATATGAACTGGCGGTGGACATCACGACCGCGAGTAGGGCCGCGATGACCAGGCCGAGGATGCCGACCGGCATCAACCGCATCACCACGGTGGGCAGCGCCTCGTCGGCGTTGATATCGGGGTAGAGCACCAAGGCGATCAGGCCGATCGTCGCGGAGGTGAAGTAGAAGAAGAACGAGAACAGGCCCGCCATGGTGTAGCCGATCTTGGCGTGCCGGGAATCCGGGGTGGAGAAGGTGCGCTGGGCGTATGGCGGTACCAGCGTCTCGCCGAGCAGCAGTGCGACGAACAAGGTCAGGAATTTCAACGGGGTGTAGTCGCCGAGCAGCGTGAGGTGGTCGGCGGGCACCCGGTCCAGCAGGGATGCCGGTCCGCCCACCGCGTGCAGGCCGATCAACAATGCCACCGGAAGAAAGACCCCGAGGAAAACGAACTGCAGCATGTCGGTCTGGATGACGGCCCAGGCGCCACCGAACGATGAGTAGAGCACCACGACACCCATCCCGATGATCACCGCGGGGCCCGTCGGTACCTGCAGGGTGGCGTTGACCACCGTGCCGATCGCCAGGGCCTGCGCGCCAAGAATTCCGGCGCACAGTCCGAGTGAGAGGATCCCGGTGACGACCCGGGCCGCCTTGCCGTAGTGCTCGTCCATGACGTCACCCAGGGTGTGGGCGCCGCGGTAGTTCTTGAGCCTCGGGGCGATCAGCAATCCGACGAGCACCGTCTGGATGCCGAACGCGCAGAACGCGAACATGTACACATATCCGTCGCGCATGGTGGCGCCGGCCACGCCGATCGACGCGCCACCGCCCAGGAACGCGGCGGCCAGGCTGCCGAAGAAGACCGGCCAGACGATTCGGTTCCCGGCGACGGCGAAATCGTCTGGGTTCTTCACCCGCTTCATCGTTTGAACGCCGATCAGTACCAACAGGGCGAAATAACCTGCGAGCAATGCCCAATCGAGAGGTGTCATGTGAACTCCTTGCCGAGGATTTCCTCATCGTATGGAGCGGACCGGTTGCCGTCTCTGGCCAAGCTGCCTAATCTGCCGTTAAATCTAGAAAGAAAATTAGGCATGATGCCTAGATTCACGTGCGGAGGGTGAATGCTCAGCCAAGCTCTTGCCCAGCAGATAGCCAACGAGATCACCGACGTGATCGGGTACAACGTGATGATCTCCGACGAGTCGGGGATCGTGGTCGGCAGCGGTGACGCGTCGCGGATCGGTCAATTTCACGAAGCGTCGCTGGAGGTGATCCGCAGTCGGCGAACCATGAGCCACTCGACCGCCGATGTCCAGGATCTGGTGGGCACGCTTCCCGGCGTCACCACTCCGCTGGTCATCGACGATTCGGTGGTGGGCACAGTCGGACTGTCCGGTCCGCCCGAGGAAGTCGAGCGGTTCGGTCTCGTGGTGAAACGTCAGACCGAGATCCTGATGCAGGAGGCGGCGCGGATCGGATCTCGGATGACCCGTGAACGCGCCGTCACCGAACTGGTGCGCGAGATCTGCGAGTGGCACCATTCCCGTGTCCCGGCCGCCCAGGTGCTTCGGCGCGCCCATACCCTCGGCCATGACCTGACGCTTCGGCGCCGAATCGTCTTGATCGTCCTGGACGATTCCGAAGCTTCGCGCGACGAATCCGAGTCGGGACAGTTGATTCGGTGTGTCGAGGCGGTGTTCGACTCGCCTCACGACCTGGTCGGGTTGTTGGCCGGCCCGGTGGTGGCGGTAGCGACACCGGACGAGGCGCACGACCGTCGCTCGGTATCGGATCGTTGTGATGAACTCGACGCCGCGGCGCGCTCCAACGGCCTGGGTACCGCCATCGCGATCGGGTCGCCGGGGTCCGGTGTGGAGGACCTCAACATGTCCGCCCGCGACGCCTTCGACGCCCTGCAGTTAGGGTCAATCGCGCAGGGCCGGAAGACAATTCACCGCATTGAACAGTTCCGGCTACAGCAAGCGTTATCCGTCGTGCCGATCGATTCCCGAACGCGGCTCACCCACGGTCTGCTGGGTCCGCTGCTCGGTGATCGGGACTGGCCGGTGCTGCGGGCGACGCTGATCGCCTGGGGCGACAGTGCGTTCAACGTCAGTAAGGCGGCGCAGGGCATGCATGTCCACCGCAACACCCTGATCTACCGCCTCGACAAGATCGCGCGGTGTCTGGGCCGCTCGCTCGACGAATCCGGCTTGGCGGTTGCGCTGTATGTGACGTGCATGATGGATCAGCTGGGACGAGGTGACCGGCCTACCGGTTTGCGCTGACGCCGCTCACTCCGGGCCGTCGGAATCCATCGTCGGGGTGGGGTAGTGGGCGTAGGTGGTCTGGTTGCCGCCCGCGGCCCGCGACTGGTTCATCGACCGGGTCGCGAGGTCGATGAGGGCGTCCACCACCTGCTCGGCGGGAAATTCGGTGAGGGGCCGCAGGGGGCTGCACGCGGTCCCGATGCTCGCGGTCAGCCGCATCGGGGTGGTGCCGATCGCGATGCGGATCCGTTCCACCAGCGGAGAGGGATCGTCGGTCTTGAACACGTCGGCGATCAGGAATTCGGTGTCGGACACGTGGGCCAGGGGCACCCTGCGCCGGACCGTCTCGCGCAGCGCCTGGCCGACCGTGATGCGGGCGTGGAACGTGCTGTAGGTGCCGTCCATATGGCTCAGCAACGCCATATCGTCGATGCCGACCGCGACGACCACCAGGTACTGATCGTCGTGACGGCTGTGCGATCCCATCATGGTGGCGGTGTGCATACCGAATGCCGACCGGTTGAGCAGACCGGTCAACGGGTCGATCTCGCCGGGATGCTGCATATTGTCGGGGTCGATGAGCGTGACGGCCATGCGGCACAGCGCCGAGGTGCCGCCGATGACCAGGGCGGCCATCAAGGTGCCGGCAATCCCGAGCGACGGGTCGTCGATCGCCACCCGCACTCCGAGGTAGGCCACCGCAAGGCCGCAGGCCACCCAGGTCAGGATCAGCACCCGCCAGCTGTGCAGGAACGCCGCGTAGGTGGTGATCAGGCTCAGCGTCGCGGTTCCCAGCAGGCCCACCACGGGGTTGGACAACGTCAGACAGGTGACCGCGATGCACAGGGTGCCGACCGTCACCACGATCCACGACTGGTTGCGGCTGGGCCATCGACGACGTCCCCACCACCAGGCCAGCACCAGGCCGCAGACGGTGCCCGCGACGGCCACGAAGCGCATCGCCCCATCCGGACCGGCCGGCGTGCCGATCAGGATCAGCGGGAGGGCACTGGTGGCGACGATGGAGATCGAGATGGTCCGGCGCATCAGGGTGCGTTGACTGCGCGCCGCCAGTAGGGCGGTCCGCGAATAGTAGTTGTCGAAAGGACTCAAATTCCGCACCCCGGGAGTACTCGCTGCCGCTGAACACCCTACGTAATCACGAGCCGATCGGGTTCATCCATAATTCTGCACCCGACGACGGATTCCGTAGGCGCGGATTTCCGCACCCGCCGTGGGCCGCGGTCTCAGCCGAACACGAAGTAGCGCAGCCACAGGTAGAGGGCCGAGAGCACGGTCGATACGGCCGTCACCACCGCCCCTTTTCGGGTGAATTCCCAGAATGAGATCGGTGCGCCCGCACGGTTGGCGATGCCGAGCATCACCACGTTGGCGCTGGCGCCGATGGCCGTCAGGTTTCCACCGAAGTCGGCGCCGAGCGCCAACGCCCACCACAGGGCGTCCGGGTGGGCCAGGTCGGGCATCGAGGCGGCGAGTTCGGCGACGATCGGCGCCATGGTCGCGACATAGGGGATGTTGTCGATGACGCCCGAGACCGGCGCGGACACGCCGAGGATGAGCATCACCGTGACCAGCGCGTCGCCGCCGGTGGCCTCGGTGGCCGCACGGGCCAGCGCGTCGACGGTACCGGTCTTGACCAGCGCGCCGATCATCACGAACAGGCCGGCGAAGAACAGCAGCGTCTCCCACTCCACCCCGGACAGGTAGTCGGACCGGTCCAGGCCCGAGACCACGACGAGCAGGCCCGCGCCGATCAGCGCCACCACCGACGGCGCCACGTGGATCGCCGAGTGCAGGATGAACGCGGCGAACACCAGGCCGAGGACGACACCGCACTTGATCAACAGCCTGGAGTCGCGGATCGCCTCACGTTCCTGCAGAGCCATGACGTCGGCTACCCGCTCGGCCTCGACATCGAAGGACCCCCGGAACAGTCGCGGCAGCATCGCGATGAAGACCACGACCACGATGATCACGATCGGTGTCATGTGCACCAGGAAGTCGTTGAAGCTCAGATTGCCGCGGCTGCCGATGATGATGTTCGGCGGATCGCCCACCAGGGTCGCGGTGCCGCCGATATTGGACGCGAACACCTCAGCCATCAGGAACGACACCGGGTTGATGGCGAGCCGGTCACAGACCAGCAGCGTGACCGGCGCGATCAGCAGCACGGTGGTCACGTTGTCCAACAGCGCCGAGGCCAGCGCCGTGACCAGCACCAGCAGGATCATGATCCGCAGGGGCGAACCTTTGGCGCGTTTGGCGGCCCAGATGGCGACGTACTCGAATACGCCCGTCTGGCGCAGCACGCTGACGATGATCATCATGCCGAACAGCAGGAAGATGACGTCCCAGTCGATACCGGTGTCGTGGGAGAAGAACGCGTCGTCGGATTCGACCACGCCGACGGCCAGCACGATCGCCGCGCCGCCCAGCGCGACCTTGGCCTTGTTGATCCGGTCGCTGGCGATCAGAACGTAGGCGACGACGAAGATGCCGATCGCGAACGCAGCCATCGACGTCAGGGCCTCAGCGCCGCTTCGAGCAGCCGGGATGCGGTGATCACGCCGTGCAGTTTCCCGTCCTTGAGGACCGCGACCAGCGGGGTCCGCAGTTTCGCCATCAGGGCGGCCACCTCGACGATGGTGTCGTCGGCACGAGCCGACGGAACGTCGATCAGATGCTCGGGGAGCACGTCGCGCACCGCCTTGCCGCGCAACTTCCCGGCGACCCGGTCGGCCATCGATTCGTCGAGTACGCCGGCCAGCGCCGGATCGTCCTGAACGTATTGCGGAATGATGAACCGGACCACCTCGGAGGCGGGGAGCACGGCGTGCGGACGACCGGAGGAGTCGGTCACCACGATGCCGGGCAGGCGGTGTTCGGCGAGCATGAGTGCGGCGTCCAGCGCATCGGCGTCGGCGGAGACCACCGGAAATTCCTCGACGATGTCCTCTGCATGCACCCGAGCACCATACGGTCCGGGACCGTCCGGGCGCACCCGGTGGGGATATTGCTGCTAGCGTTGCGACCCGGTGTGCCGGGAAGCCTGGTCGGCGCCGTTTCGTGCTGACCAGGGGAGTTTGTGCCGATGAACGCCGACCGTGACCGGATCCGACGACGGCTGCTGGCGCGCGGCTCGTGGCCGGAGTGGCAGCGGGTTTCGCAGCTGCTTCGCACCGAAACCGTCGGGGGTGCGCTGCTGTTGGCCGCCGCGGCGGCGGCCTTGGTGTGGGCCAATTCGCCGTGGTCGCAGGCCTATCACACGCTGTCCTCGGTGGTCGTCGGCCCGGAGTCGCTGCATCTGAACCTGAGTGTGTCCAGCTGGGCCGCCGACGGCCTGCTCGCCATCTTCTTTTTCGTCGTCGGGGTGGAGCTCAAGCGGGAGTTCGTCGCGGGAGATCTGCGCGACCCGGCCCGCGCCGCCCTGCCGATCGCGGCCGCGGTCGGCGGCATGGTGGTGCCCGCGGCGATCTTCGTGGCGATCAATCTCTCCACCGGTCACCCCGAGAACATCGGCGGCTGGGCCGTGCCGATCGCCACCGATATCGCGTTCGCCCTCGCGGTCCTCGCGGTGGTCTCCACCCACCTGCCGTCCGCGCTGCGGATCTTCCTGCTGACCCTGGCCGTGGTCGACGACCTGTTGGCGATCACGGTCATCGCGGTCTTCTACACCGAACACCTGGCCCCGGCTCCGCTCCTGGCCGCGCTGATCCCGATCGCCCTGTTCGCGGTGGCGGTGCAGCGCGGTGTCGGGAAGTGGTGGGTGCTGCTACCGCTTGCCGTGGTGGCGTGGGTGCTGGTGCACGCCAGCGGGGTACACGCCACGGTGGCCGGGGTGCTGCTCGGCTTCACCGTGCCGGTGCTCGGCCGCCACGCGTCCGCCGAGCGTTTCGAGCATCTGATGCGGCCGGTCTCGGCCGGTGTCGCGGTACCGGTCTTCGCGTTCTTCGCGGCCGGGGTGACCCTCGGGGGGTGGTCCGGATTCGCCGGCGCCCTGGCCGAACCGGTCACGCTCGGCGTCATCGCGGGGCTGGTGCTCGGCAAACCCATCGGTGTGCTCGCGACCACCTTTCTGCTGGCCAGGTTCACCCACGCCAGCCTCGACGACGACCTCGCCTGGCGGGACGTGCTCGGCGTCGCGTTGCTGGCCGGGATCGGATTCACGGTCTCGCTGCTGATCGGCGAGTTGGCCTTCGGGGACAGTCCGGTCGCCGACGATGACGTGAAGGTCGCGATCCTGTGTGGATCCGGTATCGCGGGCCTGCTGGCCGCGGTCGTGCTGGCGAGCCGAAACGCGGCCTATCGGCGGATCCACCGGCTGGAGACCGCCGACACCGACCACGACGGCGTGCCCGACATCTACCAGCCTCGGCAGGACTGAGCCGGGGCTGCGTGCGTACACTGGCGGAATGCTTGAACAGGTCCGCGGTCCCGCTGATCTGCAGCACCTGTCGCAATCACAGCTGAGTGATCTCGCGCAGGAGATCCGTCAGTTCCTGATCCACAAGGTCGCTGCAACCGGTGGGCATCTCGGCCCGAATCTGGGTGTGGTGGAACTGACTTTGGCGCTGCACCGGGTGTTCGATTCGCCACACGACCCGATCGTCTTCGACACCGGCCACCAGGCCTACGTACACAAGATGTTGACCGGGCGCAGCCAGGATTTCGACTCGCTGCGGTGCAAGGGCGGGCTGTCGGGGTATCCGGCGCGCGCCGAGAGCGAACACGACTGGGTCGAGTCCAGCCATGCCAGTTCGTCGCTGTCCTACGCCGACGGCCTGGCCAAGGCGTTCGAACTGCAGGGCCACCGCAACCGCCACGTGGTGGCCGTGGTGGGGGATGGCGCGCTGACCGGTGGCATGTGCTGGGAGGCGCTCAACAACATCGCGGCCGCCGGCCGCCCGGTGGTCGTGGTCGTCAACGACAACGGCCGCAGCTACGCGCCGACCATCGGTGGCTTTGCCGATCACCTGGCCGGGCTGCGGCTGCAGCCCGGCTACGAACGGTTGCTGGAGGAGGGCCGAAAGGCCGTGCGCGGCCTGCCCGTTCTCGGCGAGTTCTGCTACCAGTGCATGCACAGCATCAAGGCCGGTATCAAGGATGCGATCGCGCCGCAGGTGATGTTCACCGACCTCGGCCTGAAGTACGTGGGCCCGATCGACGGCCACGATGAGCACGCCGTCGAGAACGCCCTGCGACATGCCCGCGGGTTCAACGCGCCGGTGATCGTGCACGTCGTGACCCGCAAGGGGATGGGCTATCCGCCCGCCGAGAACGACGAGGCCGATCAGATGCACTCGTGTGGTGTGATCGATCCGGAGACCGGGCTGGCCACCAAGGCCTCCGGGCTGGGCTGGACCTCGGTGTTCTCCGATGAGCTGATCAGGGCCGCGGCCAAGCGCCGCGACATCGTGGCGATCACCGCGGCGATGCCGGGCCCGACCGGGCTGAGCGCGTTCCGCGACCGTTATCCGGACCGGTTCTTCGACGTGGGTATCGCCGAGCAGCACGCCATGACCTCGGCGGCGGGCCTGGCCATGGGCGGGATGCATCCGGTGGTGGCGATCTACTCGACCTTCCTGAACCGGGCGTTCGATCAGTTGCTGATGGATGTCGCGCTGCACCACCTGCCGGTGACCCTGGTGCTCGACCGGTCCGGTGTCACCGGACCCGACGGGGCCAGCCACAACGGGATGTGGGATCTGTCGCTTCTCGGGATCGTGCCGGGTATCCGGGTGGCCGCCCCGCGTGACGAGTCGCGGTTGCGTGAGGAGCTCGTCGAGGCGCTGGGTGTCGACGACGGCCCGACCGCCGTCCGGTTCCCTAAAGGCGATGTGGGCGAGGACATCCCGGCCGTCGAGCGGCGCGGCGGCGTCGACGTGCTCGCGCTGCCCGCATCCGGGCTGACCGAGGATGTGCTGCTGGTTTCGGTCGGATCGTTCGCGCCGATGGCGCTCGCGGCGGCCGAGCGGCTGCGCAATCAGGGCATCGGCGTGACGGTGGTCGATCCGCGGTGGGTGCTCCCGGTGCCCGATGCGCTGGGCGAGCTGGCCCGCACCCACAAGCTGGTGGTCACCCTCGAGGACAACGGCGTGCACGGCGGGATCGGATCCTCGGTGTCAGCGGCGTTGCGCCACAACGAGATCGACGTGCCGTGCCGCGACGTCGGGGTGCCGCAGGAGTTCCAGGAGCACGCCTCACGAGGCGAGGTGCTCGCCGAGGTCGGGCTGACCGATCGGCACATCGCGCGTCAGATCACCGGCTGGGTGGCCGCGATCGGTAACCACATGAGCGAACAGCGGGTCGGCCACCAGGTCGACTGAGCTTCGCGAATGTGAAGCCACTGCGAGTTTTTCGCCGATTTTTCGCGCCAGATTCACACTCGCGGGAGGTCGGCGGCTACGCCGACATGGCGGCGGCTCGGCGCGCCGCCGCCTTCTCCTCGTAGAAGCGGGCCCGTTCGTCGACGGCGTCGAGGAACTGGGCGAGCTCGGCCCTGGCCTGCTCACCGTCCGGGCCGAAGTCGGTGCGTTCGAAGATCCGCCAGAACCGCAGCACCGGTTGCAGCACATCGTCGTGGTGGATACGGAGGTCGTAGATGCCGGCCTTCGCGATCAGGATCGAGTTCTCGTGGAAGTCGGTCATGCCCGCGCCGGGCATGGTGAAGCCGATGACTTCGTCGCGGATGGCCCGCACGGCGGCGTCGGGGGCGATGTCCAGCGCGGCGGCCATCAGGTTGCGGTAGAAGACCATGTGCAGGTTCTCGTCGGCCGCGATCCGGGCCAGCAGCTGGTCGGCGATCGGACAGCCCGACGCCCGGCCGGTGTTGCGGTGTGAGACGCGGGTGGCCAATTCCTGGAATGACACGTAGGCCAGGGCGGCGAGCGGTGTTTTGTCGCCAGAGTCGTATCCGGCGATGGTGTGCTCCATGCGCAGAGCTTCGAGTTTGGACGGGTCGACGCCACGGGTGACGACGAGATAGTCCCGCAGCGCGATGCTGTGGCGTCCCTCCTCGGCGGTCCACTGGCCGACCCAGGTGCCCCATGCGCCGTCCCGCCCGAACCGGGTGGCGATCTCGCGGTGATACGAGGGCAGGTTGTCCTCGGTCAGCAGGTTGACCGTGAGCGCTGCCTTGGCCACCGGATCCAGCGGGGAGTCCTCCGGTGCCCAGTCCTCGCCGCCGAGGAAGGCGAAATCACGGCCACGGCTCCACGGTATGTAGTCGTGCGGCTCCCAGGGTCTGACCATCTTCAGATGACGGTCCAGGTTCTGGGCGACGACGGGTTCGAGGTCGTGTAACAGGTCCGTCTGTGGGTCCGGCATCGTCTACTCCATCCTGTGCCACCGGTCGGGGCGAGCGCACATAACCTACGGTACCGTAGGTTACGCTTCCGTAGGTTGAAGAGCAATCGGTGATACCCGGCCGTGCCCAGGGCATTTCCCGGTGTCAGTCGGCGGCGAGTGCCGTAGCCAGCACCGGCACCGTCAGTTCCCGCTGCCACGGCCTGACCTCGGCGGCCACCAGGAACTCCTCGACCGCGGTCGCCACGTCGGGCACCGGCTGCCAGTCCCAACACAGCCGCCGCACCACCTCGGGGGTGATGAGGTTCTCGGTCGGCACCGACACCCGCTCGGAGATTTCGGTCAGGCCGGCCCGTGCGGCCTCGAGGCGGGCGGCCGCCTCCGGTTTGCGTCGCGCCCAGCGGGCCGCGGGGGGCGGACCGGTGGGCGTCTCGTTGGCCTCCGGATGGTCGGGGTTCTCACGGGCCCGGTTGAGCGCATCGAGCCAGACCCGGGCACCTCGGCGTTGTTTGGCGCCGCCGAAGATCGGCAGTGCGGTCAGTTCCTCGATGGTTTTGGGGTCGACGGTGGCGGCGTTGACGATGGCGGAGTCCGGCAGGATGCGCCCGGGGGCGATGTCGCGGCCACGGGCGATACCGTCGCGGGTGGTCCACAGCTCGCGCACCGCCGCCAGCGCCCGCGGGTTGCGCACCTTGTGGATGCCCGATGTGCGCCGCCACCGGTCCCGCCGGGTCGGTGACGGGGCATAGGTCCGCAGATGCTCGAATTCCTGTGTGGCCCAATCGGTCTTGCCCTGCTCATCGAGGACCGCGGCGATCGCGGTGCGCAGCTCCAGCAGTACCTCGACGTCGAGTGCGGCGTAGTTCAGCCAGTCGTGCGGCAGCGGTCGTTTGGACCAGTCGGCCGCGCCGTGGCCCTTCATCAGCTGCAGGCCCAGCAGTCGCTGCACCATCGCGGCCAGGTTGACCCGCTCGAATCCGGCCAGGCGGCCCGCCAATTCGGTGTCGTAGAGCTTGCCGGGGCGCAGGCCGATCTCGGCCAGGCACGGCAGATCCTGGTCGGCGGCGTGCAGCACCCATTCGTCGGCGGCCAGGGTTGCCGAGACCGGCGCCAGCGTGTCGATCGGGGAGCCGCCGTGGTTCACCGGGTCGATCAGCGTGGTGCCCGCACCGGCGCGGCGGATCTGGATCAGATAGGCCCGGTTGGAGTAGCGAAACCCGGACGCACGCTCGGCGTCGATCGCGAAGGGGCCGCTGCCGCGGTCCAGAAAGGTTGCCGCAGAAGATATCTGCTCCGCGGTGACACACAACTCGGGCACGCCGTCGGCCGGCGCCAGAAGCGGTGTCACCTCCGCGTCGCCGGGCCCGGTACTCTCGGTCTCTCCGTCTGTCATCTCACGCGCGCGTGCGGGAGCTCAGGTCGGTGACACCGGCCGGCGGCAGACCGGCGGCGTGTTCGAGGACTTCGCAGAACGCCTCCACATGGGGCCCCAGTTCCACGGTGGTCGCGGTCCACGACGCCCGCAGTTCCAGTTGATGTGCCCGCGGTGGCCCGGAGATGTCGCCGTAGCGCACCGAAGTGGTCGCCGTGACGGTGCCGCCCAGCGCGGTGACGTGCTCGGCGCGGGTCTCAAGCGCGTCCACCAGCCAGCTCCAGGCGACTTCGGGCAGCAGCGGGTCGACGGCCTCGCTGGAATCCAGGTCGGCCTGGATGTAGGCGACCAGACGCATGGTGCCGTCCCAGGCCTCGGCACCGTCGGGGTCGTGCAGCAGGATCAGCCGACCGAAGGCGTCCCCTTCGGAGCGCTCCGGGACGACGGTGGTCTCGGGATGGCGGACCTCGGCACCCAGGGCGAAGCTGTAGGGCGCCAGCCGCTGCGGCGGGCGGATCGGGCCCAGCTCGATCTCCGGCCGTACGGTGGTGGCATTCATCGCCTCCACCGCCGTCCGGAACTGGGCCGGTTCGGCAGAGCTCACGTCGACTGACGCTAGACCATCTGTCCAGGACGTCGGGCAGGCGCGCCGTATCGATACCACCTTGAGCGCGCAAGAGCCCGCCGGATCGGCGCGTGGCACCATGGGAGCCGATGAACACCCGCCGTGAGCTGCCCGAGTCGCCGTATCTGGCCGCCGCAAGCGGTCGCACCCCACACCGTACGCCGGTGTGGTTCATGCGCCAGGCCGGCCGGTCGTTACCCGAATACCGGGCCCTGCGGGCCCAGCACCGCATGCTGGCCGCCTGCTTCGACCCGGAGCTGGTCTGCGAGATCACCCTGCAGCCGGTCCGTCGTCACGGTGTGGACGCCGCCATCCTGTTCTCCGACATCGTGGTGCCGTTGCGGGCCGCCGGGATCGACCTCGACATCGTGCCCGACGTGGGGCCGGTCATCGACCATCCGATCCGCACCGCCGCCGACGTGCATGCTATGAAACCGCTTGATCCGGAGCGGGTTTCGCCGATCTCGGATGCGGTGAAGCTGCTGGTGTCGGCGCTGGGCGAGGTGCCGCTGATCGGTTTCGCCGGGGCACCGTTCACCCTGGCCTCCTATCTGGTGGAGGGCGGGCCGAGCCGTCACCACGAGCGCACCAAGGCGATGATGCTGGGCGAGCCGGCCACCTGGCATGCGCTCATGACGGTGCTTACCGACCTGACCATCGCCTTCCTGCGGGCACAGGTCGATGCCGGGGTGGACGCGCTGCAGGTCTTCGATTCCTGGGCCGGGACGCTGTCGCTGGCCGACTACCGCAGCTATGTGCTGCCGCACAGCAGTCGAGTGTTCGCCACGATGGCCGCCGCCGGGGTGCCGATGACCCACTTCGGGGTGGGCACCGCCGAACTGCTCGGGGCGATGTCGGAGGCGCTGGGCCCGGCTCCGGCCACCGTGGTGGGTGTCGACTGGCGCACCGCGCTGGTGGATGCCGCGGCCCGGATCAAACCGGGCACCGCGGTCCAGGGCAACCTCGACCCGGTGGTGCTGCTGGCCGGGTGGCCGGTCGCCGAACCCGTGGTGCGCCAGGTGGTCGAGGACGGGCGGCGCGCGGTGGCCGCCGGGGCCACCGGCCACATCTTCAACCTCGGCCACGGTGTGCTGCCGTCCACCGATCCCGGCGTCATCACCGAGGCGGTGACGCTGGTGCACTCGCTGTGACCGAAGCGTACTGCGTTGTCGGCGGCGGGATTTCGGGTCTGGTCGCGGCCTACCGGCTGCGGGCGGCCGCGGGCCCGCAGGCCGAAATCACGCTGCTGGACCCGGCCGACCGGCTCGGCGGGGTGCTGCGCACCGAGCGGGTGGGCGGGCAGCCGCTCGATGTCGGGGCCGAGGCCTTCGTGGCCCGGCGGCCGGAGCTGCCCGCGCTGCTGGCCGAGCTGGGCCTGGCCGCCCGGCAGATCACCACGACCGGGGCGCGGCCCCTGATCTACAGCGGTGCCCGGCTGCATCCGATGCCGCAGGGCACGCTGCAGGGGATCCCCGCGCAGGCGTCGTCGCTGCTGGGGCTGGTCGACGATGCGACCGTGGCCCGCATCCTCGACGAACGCACCCGCCCGCTGCGCTGGCGGCCCGGCGCCGACCCGACCGTGGCCGAGCTGGTCGGCGACCGGTTCGGCACACAGGTCCTGACCCGGTCGGTCGACCCGTTGCTGGCCGGGGTGTATGCCGGGTCGGCCGCGACGATCGGTCTGCGGTCGGCGGTCCCGACCCTGGCCGCCGCGCTGGACCGGGGTGCGGGCAGTCTGACCGACGCGGTTCGCGAGGCGCTGCCGGCGCCGACCGGCGCCCCGGTGTTCGGTGCGGTCGACGGCGGCTACACGGTGCTGCTGGAGGCGCTGCTCAACCGGGCCGCCGTGCGATGGGCGCAGGTGGCCGCGGTCCGGGTGGAACGGGCCGCGCGGGGCTGGGAGGTGACCGACGACGAGGGCGGCCGGTGGCGCGCCGACGGTGTGGTGCTTGCGGTTCCGGCGCCGCGGTTGCCGGACCTGATCGGCCACATCGCGCCGAGGGCGGCCGCCGCGGCGCGCCGCATCCGGGTCGCCTCGGTGGCCGTGGTGGCGTTGGCGCTGCCGGGTGGGACGCCGTTGCCGCAGCAGTCGGGCGTGCTGGTTGCGGCGGGGGAGCGCCTCAACGCCAAGGCCGTCACGCTGTCCTCCCGCAAGTGGGGCAGGCGTGGCAACGTCGAGCTGTTGCGGCTGTCGTTCGGGCGGTTCGGCGACCCGCCCGAGAGCAGCGCCGCGCGCAACGCCGGTGACGAGGATCTGCTGGCCTGGTCGGCCCGCGACCTGAACACGCTGTTCGGGGTCACGGTGGATCCGGTCGACAGCCACGTGCAGCGCTGGATCGATGCGATGCCGCAGTACGGTCCCGGACACGCCGATCTGGCCGCGCAGCTGCGGGCCGGGCTGCCGCAGGGGCTGGTGGTGGCAGGCGGCTACCTCGACGGCATCGGGGTGCCTGCGTGTGTGGGGGCGGCCACCCGAGCGGCCGCCGCATTGCTGAACAGCCGCGTGGCACGATAGGCGTATGGCCAAGCTCGATTTCGACGCGTTGAACTCCACCATCCGCTACCTGATGTTCTCCGTGTTCTCGGTGAGCCCGGGTGAACTCGGGGAGGACCGCGCCGACGTCGTCGACGAGGCCGCGACGTTCATCAAGGGTCGGGAGGAACAGGGCGTCGTGGTCCGCGGGTTCTACGACGTGGCCGGGCTGCGGGCCGACGCCGACTTCATGATCTGGACCCACGCCGAGACCGTCGAGGCGTTGCAGGCGACCTATTCGGACTTCCGGCGCACCACCGCGCTGGGCCGGGCCAGCGATCCGGTGTGGAGCAGTGTGGCGCTGCACCGGCCTGCCGAGTTCAACAAGAGCCACATCCCGGCGTTCCTGGCCGGCGAGGAGCCCGGCAATTACATCTGCGTCTACCCGTTCGTGCGGTCCTACGAGTGGTATCTGCTGCCCGATGAGGAGCGCAGGCGGATGTTGTCCGAGCACGGCATGGCGGCCCGCGGTTACAAGGATGTGCGGGCCAATACGGTGCCGGCCTTCGCGCTCGGCGACTACGAGTGGATCCTGGCCTTCGAGGCGCCGGAGTTGCACCGCATCGTCGACTTGATGCGTGATCTGCGGGCCACCGATGCGCGCCGCCATACCCGCGAGGAGACGCCCTTCTTCACCGGTCCCCGGGTCAGTGTCGAGGATCTGATCGCCAGACTGCCCTGACCCGTTCTTCCGCGAGCAGACACGTGGGTACCCGGAAATGCGCATTCTCGGGTACCCGCGTGTCTGTTCGGCACGGGATTTGACCAGCGGATTTAGTTAGCAGGTCTACCCTCGCGGGCATGACCACACCGCAACAAGATCCCAATCATTTCGAAGGCATGTACCGCGACGACAGCACATCGCACGGGCTGCCCGCCGCGACGCCGTGGGACATCGGCGGCCCGCAGCCCGTGGTGCAACAACTCGTCGCCCTCGGCGTCGTCAAGGGTGAGGTGCTCGACCCGGGTACCGGACCGGGCCACCACGCCATCCACTACGCGTCAAAGGGGCTGTCGGCCACCGGAATCGACGCGTCACCCGCCGCGATCGAGCGGGCCGGACAGAACGCGAGGAAGGCGGGGGTCTCGGTCGACTTCCGGGTCGCCGACGCGACCAGGCTCGACGGGCTGGAAGGCCGGTTCGACACCGTGGTCGACACCGCCTTCTATCACGTCTTCTCCGGTGCGCCGGAGCTGCAGAACTCCTATGTGCGGGCGCTGCACCGCGCCACCAAACCCGGTGCCCGGCTCTACATGTACGAGTTCGGTGAGCACAACGTCAACGGGTTCAAGATGCCGCGTTCGATGTCGGCCGACGATTTCCGTGAGGTGCTTCCCGCCGGCGGATGGGAGATCACCTACCTGGGGACGACCACCTATCAGGGCAACGTCAGCGTCGAGGCCTTCGAGACGATGGCCGCCCGCGTCCCCGATATGGCCGACCAGATGGGCCCGCTGCTGGAACGGCTCCGGGTGGTCGAACCGTGGCTGGTCGAGGGGCGCCTGCACATGCCGTTCTGGGAGGTGCACGCCACCCGGCTGGACTAGACGCATCCGGGTGACGTCAGATCTGACGCTTGCAGTGACGTCATAATGGTGTCACCATGACACCATGGATTTGCAACCATACGTCGACGCCGTCCGGCATGAACTGGCCGTGGCCGCGGCGGCGGGCGGGGCCGACGCCGAGGTCCTGGCACAGCGATTGACCGCTCCGCTGGAATCGGCCCTGCGGCTGGCATTGCTGGAAGCCCTTTCGGAAGCCGCCGAGCTGATCACCTGTGAGCTCGCACCCGGCTCGGTCGAAGTCCGACTGCGCGGCCGCGACCCGGAGTTCACCGTGGACACGGTCGCCGAGGAGGCCGGCCGGCCGGCCCCGAAGATACCCGCTCCGGCAGGACCGGACGCCGAGGACGAGGGCGGCACCTGGCGGGTGACCCTGCGCCTGCCGGAGAGCCTGCGCACCGGTGTCGACGCCGCCGCGCGCGGTGACGGACTGTCGGTGAACGCGTGGCTGGTGCGCGCGGTGGGCGCGGCACTGCACGGTGCGGTGCCGCAGGCCCGGGCCGGCGACAAGAACTTCAGCGGTTGGGTCCGCTGAACCGATCGACGGGAGAATCAGATGACCACATTCCAGACACCCGAGCCGATCTCGGCCGTCATCGAGGTGGTGGCCGGCGCAGTGCGTCTGATCGCCTCGGAACGGGATGACACCGTCGTCGAGGTCCGGCCGCGCGATCCCCACCGTGCGTCCGACGTCCGGGCCGCCGAGCAGGCGCGGGTCGAGTACCACGGCGGCGCGCTGACGGTGTCGGCCGGACGGCGGGTGCTGTCGCTGGGGCGCGGAGGAGCCGTCGGCATCGATATCGCGCTCCCCGTCAACTCCCGGCTGAAGGCGTCCTCGGCCTCGGCCGATGTCGATGCTGACGGCACCTACTCCGAGTGCCGGTTCGCATCCGCGAGCGGACATGTCCGGATCGGTGCCGTAGCCGGGAACATCAAGGCGGACACCGCTTCCGGCGACGTCACCGTGGACGAGGTGGTGGGGAATGTCACGATCTCAACTGCGTCGGGCGATGTGGCCATCGGTCGTCTTGAGGGAGATGCGAAATTCCAGGCGGCCTCCGGGTCGGTGGCGGTCACATCCGCCGTCACGGGCGCACTCAGCGCGCAAACCGCCAGCGGTGACATCGAGGTCGGCATCCCGGAGGGCACCGCCGCGCACCTGGAACTGGCGACCAGATCCGGCACGGTCACCAACGGGCTGCAGGCCACGGACGGTCCGGCCGGTGCTGACGACACCGTGATGGTGCACGTTCGCACCGGCTCCGGTGACATCGCGGTACGTCGTGCCACCGGCCCGGCGGCTGCCCGGGCGCTCAGCCCTGCACCGGCACCAACCGCAGCGAAATCGAATTGATGCAGTAGCGCTGGTCGGTCGGGGTGGGGTAGCCCTCGCCTTCGAACACGTGTCCGAGGTGGCTGTGGCAGTTGGCACACAACACCTCGACGCGGCGCATGCCCAGTGAATCGTCGGACCGCAGGATCACCGCGTCGGAGTCCGCCGGATCGAAGAACGACGGCCACCCGCAATGGGATTCGAACTTCTCGCTGCTGCGGAACAGTTCGGCACCGCAGGCCCGGCACTCGTAGGCACCTTCGGTCTTGGTATCGGTGTACTCCCCGGTGAACGGTCGCTCGGTGCCGGACCGGCGCAGCACCGCGAACTCCTGGGGCGTGAGCTTGGCGCGCCATTCATCGTCGGTCAGTTCCAGCTTGGGGCCAGGGGTCGTCATGACTCCAAGTTACGTGCCTGCGGGTGATGCGCGCCAGGGACGCCTTGGCCCGGGTTAGCCTGCGGTATGCGTGGTTCGTGGACCAGCAGGCCCGGCGAGATGATCGTCGCGGGCTCGTTCGGCGACATCGAGCTGCATCACCATCCCGCGGTCCAGCTCGCGGTGGGCGTCGACGGTGCGCTGGGGCTGGTCGCGGCCGACGGGACCGCCCAGCGGTGCCGGGTCGGCGTGATGGCAGGCGGAACCAGGCACGCGTTGCGCTCCGAGGGGGCCGGGCACGCGCTGTCGATCTACCTGAGCCCCGAAACCCCCACGGCGACAGTGCTGAACGCGATGAGCCGGATGCGGGGGACGGCAGGCCTGTGGGCGGTCGAGGATGGCGACGCACTTGCCGAGGCCGCCGCGGCGGCGGTGTCCGCCGATGACCTGGCCGGTGCCGCCGACGTGGTGATCTCGGGTCTGCTGGCGCACGGCGGGGAGCCGGACGCGCCCGTGCATCCGCAGCTGCGCCGGGCGATCGGAGCGATCGCGGCGCGGTTGCCGAGCCGCACCGACCTGGGATCGGTGGCCGACGAGGTGGCGTTGTCCCCGGACTACCTGGGTCGGCTCTTCCGGCAGCAGACCGGTGCCTCGTTCTCGGCCACAGCGCGCTGGGCCCGCCTGATGGCCGCTCTCGTGCACCTGTCGCAGGGCGCGTCGATCACCGATGCCGCCCATCTCGCCGGCTTCGCCGATGGCGCACACGCGACCCGGGTGTGTCGCGAGCTGACCGGGATGTCGCCCAGCGACGTCGTGCGTGCGCTGCGGTGACCGGACGGATCCGTTCAAGCGTCGTGCGCTCCGGTGCCCGATGCTCGGTGGGGAAGCCCAACACCGACAAGGGGAGTGGAGTATGCCGTCGATGTCGCGGATCGAGCGAGCCTTCTGCCAGGGCATGCTGTGGCGTGCGGGCAGCGGACCCGCAGTTCTCGGGCAACTGCCGCTCGATCGGCTCGGTCCTGACGTCCTCGAAATCGGTTCGGGCAGTGGGGACATCGCGGCCCGGCTGGCCCAGTCCCGGCCGGATCTGACGCTCACGGCCACCGACTTCGACCCGGCCATGGTGGCCTCCGCGACGCGGCGCCTGCGGGCGTATGCCGGTGTGGTCGTGCAGCCCGCCGATGCCACCGACCTGCCGTTCGCCGACGATTCGTTCGATTCGGTGCTCAGCTGCCTGATGCTGCATCACATCGTCGACTGGGAACCGGCGATCGCCGAGGTCGCCAGGGTGCTGCGGCCCGGTGGTGTGTTCACCGGCTACGACCTGGTGCGCAGCCCGCTGGCGACCGCGATCCACCGGCTGGACCGCTCCCCGTTCCGGCTGGTGAACCCGGATGAACTCGCCGAGGTCTGCGCGCAGCACGGGCTACGGATGCAGACCAGGACCCGGCTGGCCGGTCAGATCATGCAGTTCGCGTCACACTGATTCGGGTTCCCGGGGACGGCTCAGCCAGGGCGGGTCGATTCCCGAATCCAGCCGGTCATCGGCCTTGGCGTCGAGGTAGCGGAAGTACAGCACGCAGAACACCACCACCAACAGCAGCGACCAGCCGTAGGTGATCTTCATGTACTCCAGGAACCGTCCGGTGGTCGGCCAGCGCCACATCAGCCAGCGATCCATCGTCATGAAGCCGTAGATCCCAAGCCAGGACGGCCAGTTGCGGATCACCGAGTTCGGCAGCACCACCGTCATCAGGAACGGGAACAGGGTCATCGAGTAGTACCCCTGGGCCAGCCCGAGCACCAGCCACGACGCGACCAGCAGCACCCCCGACGAGGTGAGCATCCAGAACAGCGGATCACGTTGGCGGTAATAGCGGTACAGCAGCCACAGGCTGACTGCGGCGAGGACGACGGCCAGCACCCGCAGCAGCAGGATCAGCCACATCGGCAGCCCGTAGTAGATACCGTTGCCCAGGATCGAGGAGTTGAAGTAGTCCCTGGTCTCCAGGATGTAGGGCACGGTGTTGCGCACGAAGCCCATCGGGTCGGCCGACAGTGGCCAGGCCACCGCGTTGAACAGCAGGGGCACGCCGAATGCCGTGATCATGGTGCGCCATTGCCGGTTCAACAGCGGCAGCAACAACAGCACCGCCAGCAGCGGTTTGACCACGAGGGTCAACCCGATCGCCGCCCCGGCCAGCAGCTCGTTGCGGGTCCCGTCCTTGAGTAGGAACCAGAAGAACAGCACCTCGGCCAGCAACAGGCAGCCGTTGATATTGGTGAAAACCAGGGTGTTGGTGACCGATTCGGTGCAGAACATGGCCAACAGCAGGGCGGGCAGCGCCACCGAGGTCAGCGAGAACTTGAACAGCCGTACCAGTAGGCAGGCGGCGATGATGATCGCCACGGCGTTGAACGCGACGAACCAGAAGCGTGACGCGAACTCGGGCAGGAACCCGAACGGGGCGAGCAGCAGCGTGCCGCCCGGCGGGTACAGGTAGTGCGGGTCGACCTGATTGAAATTCTCGTTGTAGATGTCCCAGTGCCGCCGGAAATTCGACACCGCGCGGTACACCGGACCGAAGTCGTCGGTGATGTAGCCGTTGGTCGACAACACATAGCTGCGGTGGATGATCGACAGGATCGCGACCGGCCACAGCACCGAGCGCAGCACGGTCGCGATGCTGGGCGGGGTGGTGCGGGGACGGAAAGCCTTTACGAGTCCGGACATGATGGGATCTGCTGCCGCCACCAGCGAACCGTACACCGACGGTTGTGGGGCCAAGCGTCAGGCGGGACAGAACGTGTCGGTCTCGGGCGGTTTGCCGCTTTCGAGGTACGCGGTCACCGGGGGCAGTGCGCACGAACTGTAGACGCTGGCGCCGTGACCGATGCCCTGCCACATCACCCGCCGGCTGGTGGCGCCGGCGTTGATCATGGTGGCGGCGACCGCCGCGACGCCCTCGTTACCGACGACCGGATCGTTCTGGACGCCCAGCAGCAGCACCGGAATCTTGAGGTCGTGGGGGTCCTCTGGCGCCGATCCGCTCGGCCAGTTCAGGCATTTCACCAGATTGAGCGCGGCGACGGTGCCGAACTGCGGGTACAGCTTGCCCCAGGCGACCACCAGCTCGCGGACCCGGTCGGGCGTGGGCCGGTTGAGTGCGTCGCTGCACGAGTTGACGAACTGGCCATCGGTCAGCCGCAGGCTTTCGGCCTGCGAGATCAGCTCGGTCACCGGATTGGGGTCGCCGTCCCTGGCCGCGGCGAGCGCCGCTGCGAGGTCGTTGGTGGCGGCGATCCGGTCGCCCTTCGGGAAGGCCAGCGCGGTGGTGATCGCCTCGGCGAGGGTGGCCACCGATACCCCGCCGGGGCCGCGTCCGGCTCCGGCATCGGCGAGCATGGCATCCACCGCTCCCTTGGGGTCGGGTCCAAGCGGGCAGTTGGTGGCCACGCACTGTGCGGCGAACGCGTCGAGTGCGGCCTGCTGACCCTTGACCTTCTGTTCGGCTGCGGCCTCGGCGCCGATCCCGAGCGGCAGCGGCGAGTCGAGCACCAGCCGTGACACCTTGTTGGGGCGGGATCCGGCGTAGGCCAGGGCCACCTGGGACCCGTTGCCGATGCCCAGCAGCGCCAGCGTCGGCACATCCCAGGTGCTGCGGAGGCGTTCGAGGTCCTCGGCGGCGTGCCCGTTGTCGTAGGCCGAATCGCCGGGCGCGATGGTGTCGGTGCAGCTGGTGGTCGCGGTCATGGTGATGGTGCCCAGGTTGGCGACCGGATCGTTGCCGGCCTGGAACTGGGCCTGGTCGAGCATTTCCTGGCGGTCGTACAGGTCGCGACAGTCCAGGGCGTCCGACATGCCGGTACCGCGACGGTCGACGGCGACGATCGGATGGCTCTTGAGGACGTCGGTGCCCGACCGGGACAGCCACATCGGCAGCTGCACTGAGGACGCGACATCCGATCCGGTCGTCATGACCAGCGGTCCGGCGTCCTTCGGGGTGTCGGCCGAGCGGGCCCGGACCACTCCGATCGGTATCGACCCGGGGGCGCCGTTGAGCGAGTCGAGGTCGGCGTCATAGGTCGAGCAGTCCAGCGTGACACCCGGTACCGCCTGCACCGCGGCGGCGCCGAAGACCTGCGAGGTGCACTCCCGCCAGGACAGGTCGTTCTTGGGTGCTTCGATCGCCGCGGGGCCGGCCGGGGCGTTGCTCGTGGTTTCGGGCTGGCCCTGCGGGCCGGCACCCGAATCGGTGGCGTAGCGGGGGTCGGCGGCGAACAGCGGCGTGCAGGCCGTGAGCAGGGTCATGGCGGTCGCGAGGGCCGCGACGGCCGGCACGCGCAGGGGCCTGGACAGCTGACGACGCATGCTGACCACAGTAGCGACACCTCGAGTGGGCTAGACCCTGACGTAATGCGTGTACAGATAGCCCTCGTCGTCGGTCAGCACGTGCGACGGCCGCATCCTGGCATGGGTCTGGCCGGGCCCGGTGGCGATGCGTCGTGCCACCCCGCCGACCAGGACGGGTGCCACGGTCAGGCACAGCTCGTCGAGCAGATCGTGTTCGATCAGCAGGCTCAGCAGCGACGGCCCGCCTTCGGTGAGCACGCGGTAGAGCTTGCGCTCACCGAGGATCCGCAACGCCGCGGCGGCGTCGACGCGGCCGGGATCCGGCCCGGAGGCGTCGAGCACCTCGGCTACCGCGCCCAGCCGCCGCCGGGCCTCGGCGACGGTGTCGGTGCAGGTCAGGATCAGCGGGGCGGCGTCGGTGCGGGTGAAGAACTTGGCGTTCGGGTCGAAATCGGCGGATGCGGTGATCACCGCGATCGGGGGCACCTCGGGCTGGCCGCGGCGCTGTCGGGCCTCGCGCTGGGCGACCGAGAGCTGGGCCCCCGAGTAGTTCTCGATCCGGACCGTGGCCGCGCCCATCAGAATGACGTCGGCGGCCTGGCGCATGAGTTTGAACACCGCGCGGTCGCCGGGGCCGGCCAGGCCGCCCGACTTGCCGTCCTCGGTGGCTCCGCCGTCGAGGCTGGAGATCATGTTGCCGCGCACCCAGCAGCGCCGCAGGTCGTCGGGGTAGGAGTAGAAGTCGCCGATCCGGCTCTCGTCCACCGTTTCGACCGGGCCTAGCAGTGTGAGCTGTGTCCCAGCGGCGTCGTCGGACATAAGGATGATTTGAGCACGTCGTTACGCTGCGTGCATGCACGGGTCCAGCGGTGTCGCCCATCTCGCCGATCGTCATCCCTCGGTGACCCCGGAACGGTTGGTCGCACAGCTGGTTCCGCCGCCGACCTTCGCCGATGTCAGCTTCGACAGTTACCGGCCCGATCCGGCGGAGCCGTCGCAGGCCGCGGCGGTGCAGTCGTGCCGGCAGTTCTGCGAGCAGGCCGCGGTGCGCCGGGCCGGCAGGAAGAAGCTGTTCGGTAAGCGCGAGGTGCTGCCCGGCGTCGGCATCTACCTCGACGGTGGGTTCGGGGTCGGGAAGACCCACCTGCTGGCGTCGACGTACTACACGCTCTCCGATGGCAGTTCCCCGACGGCGTTCGCGACGTTCGGCGAGTTGACCCAGCTGGCCGGGGTGTTCGGGTTCACCGAATGCATCGACCTGCTGGCCGGGTACGTGGTGGTGTGCATCGACGAGTTCGAACTCGACGATCCGGGCAACACGACGTTGATCTCGCGGCTGCTCTCGGCGCTGGTGGAGCGTGGGGTGTCGATCGCGGCCACCTCGAACACGCTGCCCGAGCAGCTCGGCGAGGGCCGGTTCGCGGCGCAGGACTTTCTGCGCGAGATCAACACCCTTGCGCAGATTTTCACCACGGTGCGCATCGAAGGCCCCGATTACCGGCACCGCGACCTGCCGCCCGCCCCCGAGCCGCTCGCCGACACCGCGGTGATCGACCGCGCCGCCGGGGTCGATGGCGCCACGCTGGACGACTTCGACGCGCTGTGCGCGCACCTGGCCACCATGCACCCGTCGCGCTACCACGCCCTGATCGAGGGGGTGTCGGAGGTGTTCATCACCGGGGTGCACCCCATCGACGACCAGAGCGTGGCACTGCGGCTGGTGGCACTGACCGATCGGCTCTATGACGCCGGGATCCCGGTCCTGGCCTCCGGTACCAAACTGGACACCATCTTCAGCGAGGAGATGCTGGCCGGCGGGTTCCGCAAGAAGTATCTGCGCGCCACCTCCCGGCTGCTGGCGCTGACCGCCGCCGCGCAGACTTCCCTCGGCGAGCAGACATAAAACTGCCCACTTTCACGGGATTTGGGGCAGGTTTGGGTCTGCTCGGCACGGGGAGATCGGCCGCACCATCACATAGTCGTGCTCGACGCCCGCGCCAAGCCGAAATGTCTTGGTGCCGTTGATCGTGAAGCCGTGTTTGGTGTAAAAGCGCTGGGCCCTTCGGTTCTCCTGGTTCACCCCGAGCCAGACGCAGCCGACCCCGAGCTCGGCGGCCCGGTCCAGTGCCGCGCCCATCAGCGCCGTCGCCGCGCCCGCGCCGTGGCTTTCGGGCCGGACGTAGATCTTGGACAGTTCCAGCGCCGGACGCTGCGGCACCGCCCGGGCGACGTCCTCGTCGTCGGGCACGCCGCGGATCAGCATGGCGTACCCCGTGATCCCGGCGCCGCGGGCCACCAGCACGATCCGGTCGGGATCGGCGAGGTACTCGCCGAAGCGCTGCTCGGACAGGTGCTCGGCGATGAACGCGGCGATGTTGTCCGGGGTGGCCGACGGGGGACAGGCCAGCGGGAAGGTGGCCGCGGCCACGGCGGCGAGTTCGGGAAGATCGCCGGGCCGGGCCGCTGTGACGTCAATCAATTCAGCTCATCGGGCCTACGGTAGCGGCGCGCCCGGCTGCCACAGATTCCACTGGGCCAGGTGTGTCCCGGTCTGCGGATTGATCAGCACTACGTTGGTGACCAGCGCGCGGTAGACGTCCCAGTACACATCGCCGTTGACGGTCGCTCCCGGCGGCGCGTTGCGCAGCGCGGCCTCCAGCGCATTGGGGGCGTCGGTGTGTTTCGGCGCGTAGGCATCGGCGTAGGGGGTGACCCCGTTGAAGGCGAACCCGAGCGCCATCGCATACGGGTTGGGCGCCTTGATCGTGGTGACGGTCACCGGGGCCCGCCACGGGCTGCCCTGGGCGCGCCAGCGCGGTGAGCCGTTCCAGCCCCAGCCGGGCGGTACCTCGCTGGCCAGGACATCGTGGACGGTGACGTCGGCCACGACACCCTCGAAGTCGACGCGCAAGGTGTCGCCGATCCGGCCGATCGGGGTCCCGCCGGCGGCGGCGGCCTGCGGGGCCGCCACGCCGGCGAACGCCGTCAGGACCGAGACGAGGAATACGAGCCAGCGACGCATGCCTGGCATGATCGCACAGACTGAAACGTGTTACAGACGGTTCGCCGGTCAGGCCGCCCAGGGGCCGAGGCCGCCGACCTTGTCGATGCGGATCCGGGTCAGTAGGCCGTCGGGGGAGTTCGGCGGCGGGAAGTGCTCGCTGGAACCGAGCAGCGCCTCGGCCAATTCGGTGAGCAGTTCGGGTGCACCGCCCTCGACGATCCTGGCGGTGCCCTCGACGGACAGGTAGGGGCGCTGCTGTCCCGGTGCGGCCTCGCCGACGATGGTCAGGGCCACCCGCGGATCGCGGCGGATGTTGCGCGTCTTCCGATATTCGGAGAGATGGGCACTGACCAGCTCGTCGCCGTCCGGCGTGGACTGCAACGCCACCCACACCAGCGTCACCTGGGGGCTGCCGTCCGGGTTCAGCGTGACCAGGGTGGCGTCGGCGCCGGCTCCGATGAGGTCGCGTGCGGCTTGGTTGAGTTTCACGCCTACTGCTACAGCCGGGTCGGCCGATTTCATTCCCCGGCCTTCTTCATGAACGGTTCCAGCGCGGCGGCCAGGTCGGTCTCGAATCGCTCCTGGTCGGCGCCGAGCCGGTGCAGCGCACCGTCCTCGGGCTCGGCCTCGTAGAGCGCCAGCAGGATGTGTTCGGTGCCGATGTAGTTGTGGCCCAGGCGAAGTGCCTGACGGAAGGTCAGCTCGAGCGCCTTCTTGGCCGTGCTGTTGAACGGGATCAGGGCGGGCATGGAGTCGGCCCGCGGCGGGAGGGTCACCGCAGCGCGGACGGCGTCGGCATCGATGCCCTGACCGGTCAGCAGTTTGGCGCCGATCCCGTCGGGGTCGGCGAACAGCGCCAGCAGTAGATGATCCGAGCTGATCTCTGCGTTGCCCGCATCGTGGGCGGTGTTCTGCGCGGCGACGACGACATTGCGGGCGCGCGGAGTGAACCGGGAGAACCCGGCGTTCGGATCGAGGGCGGCCGGATCGAAGTCGGGAACCTTGGGGACGAAGCGTTTCTGGGCGGCCTGCTTGGTGACGCCCATGCACTTGCCGATATCGGTCCAGGACGCTCCGGAGCGCCGGGCCTGATCGACGAAGTGACCGATCAGGTGGTCGGAGATCTCGCCGAGGGCGTCGGCGGCGATGACGGCGTCGATGAGCTGGTCGAGTGGTTCGGTATGCGCCTTTTTGATCGCGCCGATGAGGTCGTCGAGGCGGACGGGATTCGTGATCTTGGCGGGGGCCGGTTCGGTCATGCGTCAACCCTAGGTTGACGATGCTGGATCGTCAACCCTGGGTTGACGTACCGCCATCGGGCAAGATGACGCCGGTGGACTTCGAAGAGCGGCTGATCCGGCTGCTGCGGCCGGTGCTCCGGCCGATCATGCGGGTGTTGTCGCTGCGCAGCATCGTCATCGTCGCCGCGTTGTCGGTGGTGATACTCGTCCTGACGCTGGGCACCTGGGTGTGGATCGGGGTGACCAACGACCAGTACACCCAGCTCGACCGGCGGCTGGACTCGCTGAGCAGCCTCGGCGACGTGAGCACCCTGCTCACCAACACCCGGCAGGCGGGTGCCGCGATGCCCGACGACGGCGGGCTGGTGCGCACCGCCCACATCGGCGGGGTCACGGTATCCGTACCGAGCGATATCATGTTGCCGCAGTTGGAGAACGGCTATGCCAACACCACCATCGACGGGGTCGAGTACCGGGTCAGGACCTTCGCGACGGGCCCGGCCTCCATCGCCCTTGGCGCGCCGTTGGCCGAAACCCAGCGCCGCATCGACGAACTGCACCTGCGGGTGGTGCTGATCTGTGCCGGGGTGATCGCCGGCACCATCGTGGTGGGCTGGGTGATCTCGCTGGTGATGATCGATCCGTTCCGGCTGCTCGCCCAGCAGGCTCGCGCGATCAACGCCCAGTCCAAGCCCGACGAGGTGCAGGTACGCGGGGTGCGTGAGGCGGTCGAGATCGCCGAGGCGGTCGAGGGAATGCTCGCCCGGATCGGCAACGAGCAGGAACGGACGAAGGCCGCCCTCGAATCGGCCCGCGACTTCGCCGCCGTGGCCTCCCATGAACTGCGGACCCCGCTGACGGCGATGCGCACCAACCTCGAGGTGCTCTCCACCCTCGATATGACCCCCGATCAGCGTCAGGAGGTGATCGGCGACGTGATGCGCACCCAGAGCCGCATCGAGGGCACCCTCACGGCGCTGGAGCGGCTGGCCCAGGGTGAGCTGACCACCGTCGAGGATTTCGTGCCGATGGACGTCACCGAGCTGCTCGACCGGGCCGCCCACGATGCGCTGCGCACCTACCCTGGCCTGCGGTCCACGCTGATGCCGTCGCCGACCGTGCTGATGCTGGGGATGCCGGCCGGGCTGCGGCTGGTGATCGACAATGCGATCGCCAATGCCGTCAAACACGGTGGCGCGACCGAGATCAGGCTCAGCGCAGTCAGTTCCGCCGATGATGTGCAGATCGTGGTCGACGACAACGGTTCCGGGGTGCCCGAGGCGGAGCGGGCCGAGGTGTTCGAGCGGTTTGCCCGTGGGTCCACCGCCTCGCGCTCCGGCTCGGGGCTGGGTCTTGCCCTGGTCGCCCAGCAGGCCGAATTGCACGGTGGCGACGCGGCTTTGGAGGCCAGCCCGCTGGGCGGTGCGCGATTGCTGCTGCGGCTGCCGGTGGTGCGGGCCCGGTTCGACGACGCGCCGTTCTGATCAGGGGTGGACGGGTTCCCCGGTGACCCGGTGGTCGGCGTGGTTGAGCCCCTCCTGGACCAGTCTGCTGAGGTGGCCGTCGCGCAGGCGGTAGTAGACCCGCCGGCCGTCCTTACGGGTGTCCACCATGTGGGCGAACCGCAGTTTCGCCAGGTGCTGGCTGATCGAGGTGCGCGATCCGCCGGTCGCGTCGGCCAGCGCGGTGACGTCGGCCTCGCCCCGGGCCAGCAGCCACAGCAGGTGCAGCCGGGTCCGGTCGGCCAGCATGCGGAACGTTTCGCTGGCCACGTCCAGCCGCTCCTGGTCGGGCGCACCCTCGTGAACCAGGCTCGCCTGGTGCCGCGACGGTGTCTCGGGTTGCGGTGCCATACCGTTCCTTCCCCCGGCGCGGCCACGCGAGGAACGCGGCCGATGTCGCGAGTGTAGCCAGGGTGGCCAGGCTCAGCGCGGCAACGGCCTGGTGGAGCGCGGCGCCGACCCAGCCCGCGATCGGGTAGGTGAGCAGGAACCCGGCATGCGACAGGGAGAACTGCGCGGTGAACACCGGTGTCCGGTCGTCGGCCGAACAGTTGCGGCGCAGCACCCGGGCTGCGGGGGTGTTCACCAGCGACGTGGCGGCGCCCATGGTCGCCCACAGAGTGGCCAGGGCGGCCCATCCCGCGACTCCCGATGGCGAGATGAGGAGGAAAACCGTTGTCGCGGTGAGGCCGGCGCTGGCGGCGACGGCGCCGGTGAGCATCACCGTGCGATCCGAGGTGATGGTGAGGATCCGCGGCACGCCCAGTGCCGCCGCCATCGACCCGGCGCCGTAGCAGGCCAGCGCCACCGCCAGGCCGTTGGCCTGGGCATTGAACAGATCACGCACGTACACAACGGTATTGACCATGACCAGTCCGGTCGCGGCGGCAACCACCAGATCGAGAGCCAGCAGGGCGCGCAGCTCGGTCGTCCGCCACATCACCCTTGCGCCGCGCAGCGCTCGATCCCAAAAGCGTTGCGATTGCTCACTTCTGAGTTCCACCGTGGGGCGGGTCGACAGGATGGACGCCGCAGAGGAGAGGAATCCGGCGACGGTGCCGACAAACAGTGCCGGGTAGGGCAGCACGGCCAGCAGCGCGGCGGCCAGCACCGGGCTGGCGAGCGATTCCAGGTCGTAGGCCAGCCGCGACAGCGACAGTGCCCGGGTGTAGCCGGCGTCGCCGGTGAGGATCGCCGCGACCAGGGTCTGGAACGCCGGTGTGAACGTCGCCGACGCGGCCTGCAGAAGGAAAATCAGTAGATAGATCTGCCACACCGCGTCGACGAACGGCAATCCGAGGGCAATCGCGGCACGCACCACGTCGGTGGCGATCAACAGCGTTTTCGGTGGCACCCGCGCCGTGACCGCGGCCGTGACCGGTGCGACGAGGACGTAGGCCACCATCTTGATCGCCAGGGCCGTCCCGAGCACCGCTCCGGCCCTGGCGCCGGCCAGGTCGTAGGCGAGAAGCCCAAGCGCGACGGTGAGCAGGCCGGTGCCGGCAAGCGCAACGACCTGCGCGGTGAACAGTCGCCGGAACGTGCGGTCCTGCAGGGGGTTGGCGGTGGGCACGCCGCCAGTATGTCAATAAGTGCGCAATTGCGCACGTATAGATCGTAGGCCGGCTCAGCAGTCCGGGGCTTGGGTCAGGAGTTCGTCGAGGAAGCCGCCGGCCTCACGCCCGGCCCGTTCCACGTCGCCGTCCACGATCGCCTCGATCAGGCCGTCGTGGGCGAACATGTCCGACGAGGCGGTGCTGGAGCTGGCCACGCTGGCCGCGATGGCCTCGGTGAGGCCGCGGTAGAGCTCGATCAACACGCTGTTGTGGGAGGCGCGCATGACCGCGAGGTGGAATTCGGTGTCGGCGCGGATGAACTCCTCGTGGTCGACGGTGTCGCGGCGGGCGTAGCGATCGCGCAGCTCGGCCAGATCGGATTCGGTGCGCGAGGCCGCGGCCAACCGGGCGCCCTCGACTTCCAGGCACCGCCGGACCTGTAGGACCTCGCGCAGTTCCGATCCGCACAGCCGGCGCAGGGCGGCCGATACCTCGCTGGTGGCCCGTACATAGGTGCCCGCTCCCTGCCGGACCTCGAAGATCCCGTTGTGGGCCAGGGCGCGGATGGCCTCGCGGACCGTGTTGCGGCCCACTCCGAGCGCCTCGACCAGTTCGGGCTCGGTGGGGATGCGGGTGTCGACCGGCCATTCCTCGGATTCGACCGAGGCGCGCAGCTGGGCGATGACCTGGTCGACCAGGCCGGTGCGCCGGGTTGTGACGAGAGGCACGCGAAAACCCTTTCATCCAATCATGGGATGTATGGCACCCTAACTGAGTGACTCCGAACGCGCGCACCGAATCGCTCGAATGCTACGAGCATGAGCTCGAACTCGAGCTCGACGGCGCCGTAGAGTTCCGCCCCGGCGTGATGGCGGCGGGTGGCACGCTGCTCGTGGTCGCGGTGGCCCTGGTCGCCCTCAACCTGCGGCCGGCGATCACCAGCGTCGGACCCCTGCTGGGCGATATGCGCGACTCGCTGGGCGCGTCGGCGGTCTGGGCCGGTGCCCTGACCACGCTGCCGGGGCTGTGTTTCGCGGCCGCCGGCCTGACCGCGCCCTGGCTGTCGCGGAAGATCGGGCTGGGCCGCGCGATCTCGGTCGCGATGGTCACCCTCGGCATCGGCCTGCTGCTGCGGGTGCTGGACGGCCCGTATGTGGTGATCGGCGGAACGCTCGTCGCGACCGCGGGCATCGCCCTGGCCAACGTGCTGATCCCGGTGGTCATCAAGGGTTCGTTCCCGGCCCAGATCGGCCTGATGGCCGGTATCTACACCGCCGCGCTGCAGGGCGGCGGGGCGCTCGGCTCGGCACTGACTCCGCTCGCGGAGCCGATTCTGGGTGGTTGGCGGGCGGCGCTCGGCAGCTGGGCGGTCCTGGCGGCGTTGGCCCTGGTGTTCTGGCTCGCGGCGGCCCGCGGTATCAACAACGTCCGCACCACCGATCCGTCGACCGGCGGCGGCCGCTCGCTCATGCGCAGTCCGCTGGCCTGGACGATCACGCTGTTCTTCGGCTGCCAGTCCTTCCTGGCCTACATCGTGATGGGTTGGCTGCCCGAGGTCTTCATCGACACCGGCGTGAGCAAGAGCGACGCCGGGCTGCTGGTCGGCCTGGTGTCGGTGCTAGCGGTGCCGATCAGCCTGGTGGTGGCGCCGCTGGCGGCACGCCAGTCCGCCCAGAGCGGCTGGATCATCGGCCTTGGCGTGCTCGGCTTTGCCGGCATGATCGGCCTACTGGTCGCGCCCGGCGCGTCCCCGCTGCTGTGGAGCGTGCTCGTCGGTCTCGGCATGAGCGTGTTCTCCCTGGCGCTCACCGTGATCGCGCTGCGGGCCCGCAACGCCGAGGACACCGCCCGGCTGTCGGGGATGGTGCAGGGATTCGGCTATCTGCTGGCCGGGATCGGGCCGTTCGTATTCGGACTGCTCCATGACAGCACCGGCGGCTGGACCGTGCCGTGGACGATGGCGCTGGTGGTGTACGCGGTGCAAATGGTGGCGGGCGCCCTCTCGGGCCGGAACCGCTACGTCTGAGTCACAAGCCTGACTTGTGGCGCCACAAGCGCGCGCCGGCTACCGGCGCGCGCGGCGGCGTCCCAGCATGGAACGGGTGAGCACCGAACTCGCCCTTCGCCCCTTCCACACCGCGCTGTACGCCGAACTCGACCGCCCCAGGCTGACGTTGCGCCACCTCACGCCGAATTGGTTCGCCGCGGTGATGGGCACCGGCATCGTGGCTACCGCCGCGGCCACCCTGCCCGGGCACATCCCGGGCCTGCCCGAGTTCGCCACCGCGGTCTGGCTGCTCGCCGCGCTCGTGCTGGTGGCGCTGACCTCGGCGTTCGGCTTGCACTGGGTGCGCCACCGCGAGCAGGCCAAAGCCTATGCCGCGCACCGGATCATGGGCCAGTTCTACGGTGCTCCCGCGATGGCGCTGCTTACCGTGGGCGCCGGTGCCATGCTGCTGGGGCCGCCGGTGATCGGCGAGTCCGCGGCACTGGCCGTCGACGTGGTGCTGTGGACCGCGGGAACCGCGCTGGGGTTGGCGGTGAGCGTGGCGCTCCCGTTCGCCATGATCACCCGGCACGACCACGCGGAGGCCGTGGCGGTGCCGGCCTGGATGATGCCGGTGGTTCCGCCGATGGTCTCGGCCTCCACCGGGGCCCTGCTGCTCGGGCACCTCGGCCCGGGACAGGCGGGGATGACGCTGCTGATGGCCTGCTACGCGATGTTCGGGCTGAGCCTGCTGGCCGGGCTGATCACCCTGACCATGGTGTATTCCCGGATGGTGCACGGGGGCATCGGTGAGGTGGCGGCCGTCCCCACGGTATGGATCGGGCTCGGCGTGATCGGTCAGTCCATCACCGCCGCCAATCTGCTTGCCGCTCACGCTGGTTCGGTCCTGACCGACGGCGCGACGGTGGCCGCGCTGCACGCCTTCGGAGTGATCTACGGACTGGTGATGGGCGGGTTCGGCGCCTTCGTGTTCTGCCTCGCGCTGGCCCTGACCTGGCACGGTATCCGGCGCGGGCTGTCGTTCACGCTGACCTGGTGGAGTTTCACCTTCCCGGTCGGGACCTGCGTCACCGGGGCCGCGGCCCTGGCCGCGGCGACAGGGGCGACGGTGCTCTCCTGGCTCGCGGTGGCGCTGTATCTGCTGTTGCTGGGGGCGTGGGCCACGGTGGCGGGCCATACCGTGCGGGGCGTGGTCGGCGGGCGGCTGCTGCGCGGCTGACTTCGGCCCGCCGAGTTCGACGATAACGTCGCAATCATGATGACGCAGCCACGTTTTCGTCAGATTCGTGGTCGGGTCCTGGCCCCGATATGGGCCAGCAGGTCCCGCACCGCCCCGGCCGGCGGGGTCCGTCCGCCCAGCCAGATGGCGCGTAGATCACGGTGCAGGTCGAGCCCGGCCACCGGCACTGCCCGCAGCCTGCCGACGGTGAGATCGTCCTCGACTGCCAGCCTGCTCATCACCGCGGGGCCCGCGCCCGCCAGCACCGCCGCACGCATCGCCGAGGCCGAGGACAGCTCGATCGCCGGGGCGGCCTGGCCCGCGTCGCCCAGCGCCGAGCGCAGCGCCGTGCTCAGGGCATCCCTTGTGCCGGAACCGATCTCCCGGGATACCAACGGGGTGTCGTTGAGTTCTCCGGCACCGATCGCGGTCGACCGGCGCGCCCACCGGTGATTCGGCGGGACCACCACGACCAGTTCGTCACGGGCGATGACACGGCTGTGCAGACCCGGTGGCGCGCCGGGGGATTCGATGAACCCGAGCTCGGCGGAGCCGTCGCGCACCGCGGCGATCACCTGGTCGCTGTTGGCCGCGGTGAGGATCACCTCGGCCACGGGATCTCCGCGCCGCTGCGCGTCGGCCTGCAGCGATACCAGCCACCGCGGCATGAGTTGTTCGGCGACGGTGAGGCTGGCCGCCACGGTGAGTCGCTTGTGACTTTCGGTGCGCATCGCGGCGAGCCCGGCGTCCACCCGCTGCGCCACGTCGATCAGCTGGTCGGCCCATTCGGCGACCACCACGCCGGCCGGGGTGAGCCGCGATCCCCGGGTGCTGCGCTGCACCAGCCGCACACCGGTCTGGCCCTCGATCGAGGACAGTCGCGACGACACCGCCTGCTGGGTCAGCCCGAGCTCGCGGCCCGCGGCGCCGAGGCTTCCGGTTCTGGCGATGGCCAGCAACACCTCGAACGCCGCCAGATCGGGCATTCGGCTGCTCAGCGGCATGTCCGCATGCTAGCCCCGGTCACAAATCGGCATTGTGAGCGGGCGATTGTCGCCCGGCCCGGCCCGTGGTGTAGCGTGGCCGTCGTGAACATCGGTGTGTGTGTCGCCTATTGGCGCTTTATCGAGGCTCCGGGCGGAGCCGATAACGCGCAGCACTAAGCACGCATCCACCCGGAGCCCAGGCAGCGACCATCAGGTTGCTGCCTTTCGTCATTCAAGGGCGCCGGACGTGACCAGGTGCCCGCCACCAGGAAGGCACCCGAATATGAATCTGGCGCAGATCGCCGCACCGGACACCTCGGATCGACGGATCCGAAGTTTCAGCGAGATCCCCAGCCCCCACGATGTGCTCACCGAGTTCCCGTTGGGCGCCCGGCGCGCCGAGCGGGTGGCCCGGGACCGCGATCAGGTGGCCGACATCCTGGCCGGCCGCGATGACCGTCTGCTCGTGGTGGTGGGGCCGTGTTCGGTGCACGACCCCGCGGCCGCGCTGGAATACGCCAGCCGGTTGGTCAAGGTGGCCGACGAACTCAAGGACCGGCTCAAGGTGGTGATGCGGGTGTACTTCGAGAAGCCCCGCACCACGATCGGCTGGAAGGGCCTGATCAACGATCCGGGTATGGACGGCACCTTCGACGTGGCCCGTGGCCTGCGCACCGCCCGCCGGCTGTTGCTCGACATCATCGATATCGGGTTGCCGGTCGGCTGCGAGTTCCTCGAACCGACCAGCCCGCAGTACATCGCCGACGCGGTGGCCTGGGGGGCGATCGGGGCCAGGACCACCGAATCCCAGGTGCACCGCCAGTTGGCGTCGGGCCTGTCGATGCCGGTGGGGTTCAAGAACGGTACCGACGGCAACGTCCAGGTGGCCGTCGACGGGGTC
Organism: Mycobacterium sp. NPDC003449; assembly: GCF_053588415.1. NCBI lineage: Bacteria > Bacillati > Actinomycetota > Actinomycetes > Mycobacteriales > Mycobacteriaceae > Mycobacterium > Mycobacterium sp. NPDC003449. The sequence goes on along the minus strand of NZ_JBSFPX010000007.1, from coordinate 38,370 downwards.
AAAGCCGCTGCCGCCGAGCACGTCTTCTTCGGGATGGACGATATGGGTCGGGGCGCGGTGGTCAGCACCGCGGGCAACGAGGATTGCCACGTGATCCTGCGCGGCGGTACCGACGGGCCCAACTACGACGCCGGCGCGGTCGAGGCCGCGGCGGCCACGCTGGCCGGCGCGGGGCTGCCGGGGCGCGTCGTGATCGACTGCAGCCACGCCAATTCGGGTAAGGATCATGTGCGGCAGGCGGTGGTCGCCGCCGAGGTCGCACAGCAGGTGCGCGACGGGCTGCCGGTCAGCGGGGTAATGCTGGAGAGCTTCCTGGTCGCGGGCGCCCAGTCGTCGGAGGCGCGTCCGTTGACCTACGGGCAGTCGGTGACCGACAAGTGCATGGATTGGGACACAACCGATCTGGTGCTGCGGCAGTTGGCCGGCCGGGGTTAGTTCCCGCTCGGCTTGGCGTAGCGGGCCCGGTGCGGGTCGAACCTGACGGGCTTGGTCTCGTCGAGTTCGATGTGCACGTCGGTGTCGTTGGCGGCGGCGTCGGGCGGGCTGAACACCACCACCGCGGTGCCCGGCCGCGGGACCCGGGTGGAGGTCGTGGTCATGTTCGCCTCGAGGCGTCGGCGTCCGGACCCGCTGTCGAATTCGACGACGACGGTGAACCGGGGGTCATCGGAGGTCCACTTCTCCAGGAAGGTCACCTCGCGCAGCACCCCCGGCGCTCGGGTGCCGTGCGCGCGCAGGGCGATCAACCGGCGTCGGCGCTCGCGGGTGTAGCCGATGCCCCGCCACGCGGCGATCGTCGCCACCGCCGCGCCGGCCGAACACGCCACGCTGGCCAGCGCAATCAGCCCGCCCACGCCGCCGCCGATCCACAGCGCACCGGCGAGCAGGCCGACCGCCACCCCCGCCAACGCGGATGCGGTGGCCACACGATTTCCGGTGGCGCGCTGACCGAATGCGTCACGGGCTTCTTCGGCGGTGATGCCGGTGAGGATGCCCGGCAGGAAGAGGAACAAGAGGACGGCCAGGCCCTGCCACATCGAGGCGTCGCCGCGGCTCATATCGCGGTACCAGATCGTGGCCCAGGCCACGACGGGCGCCCACAACAGGAACGTGAGCACCACGAAGAAATTCAGCGCGCCCGACGACTTATAGACCGGCGGCACGGTGATCCGGCCGTGCTTTTCGACGGTGGAGAAGTGCGGCTGGGTGCTGTCCCAACTGGGAGGCTGCTCCGGTGTTTCGTCAGTCAACGTGGCGTGCTCCGTTCTCACGAATTACTCACAGCGACAATACGGAACGTTGAGAACGAGCACCGGACAACTCGTGTCAGGATGCGGGATCCGCAGCATCCCCGAGAACCGGTTCACCCAGGGGGACCCGGCCGTTCACCCGATCATCACCGAGATGGCGGAACCTCGGTGGATTCAACTACGACACGGCCGGTTTCGCGATCGCAACTTCAGCGTCGGTAGGCCGGTAGGTTGTCGGCCAGTTCGGCGAACACGTTCTGGTTCAACGCGAATGCCTGCCGGACCTCGTCGACCACGCGGTCGGTCTGCTCGGTGTCGAGGCCCAGTCCGTCCAGTCGGGCCCGGTAGGCGTCCTTGTACGGCTTGGGTCGCATCGGGAACTCGTAGAACGCCAGGCCGGTCCCGGCCAGGCCGAAGGTGCGGTCCAGGATGCGGCCGATGGCCTGACCGCCGGACAGATCCCCGAGGTAGCGGGTGTAATGGTGAGCGAGAAGGGCACCGCCCCAACGGGAGTCGACGATGCGGCGGCTGTAGGCCCGGGCGGCGGGGGAGTCGACCTCGCGGGCGGTGCCCGGTGACCAGCGCTCGAGATCGGCGCCGATCGCCTGGGAGCGCTCCAGCGCGGGGTCGTAGACGGCGGCGACCAGTGGGTCGTCGCGTCGGGTGCGCATCGCGTCCTCGAGGGCGTGATAGATCGCGTGCAACCGCAGCAGGTAGTCGACGTAGCCCTGTTCGTTGAGCCGCCCCTCGAGCAGTTCGGCGATGAACGGCGAGTGCTCCGCGGCCGCATGCTGGGCGGTCGACCCCTCGCGCATGGCGACGGACAGCGGTCGGGCGGTGGCTTTACGACAGCTTGTCAACATGATGTAGACAGTTTGTCAGAAAAATGCCCGCCGTGGGGATCTACCTTTGGGTGCCCACCGCCCGCAGCACGAACCGTTCGATGTCGGCCACCCGAAGGTGCCGGGGTGCCAGACAGGCGTGGATCAACGACATCGTCGCCGCCTCGTCGTCGACGACGAACCTCCCGGCGGCGACACCCTCGGCCAGGATCCCGCGCAGCACTTCCTCGACGGCGACCACGTGGTCGCGAATGGCCAGCATCGTTTCGGGGGGCAGCGCGCCGTACAGGTGCACGCCCAGCCCCATGTGGAACTGCTGACCGGCGTCGAGTTGGTGCCGGATGTAGACCGCCAACCGGTCGACCGGCCCGTCGGCCTCGGCCAACGCGGCCCGCAGGCCGTCGAGGTAGCGACTGGTCTCGTGGGAGGCGAAGGCGACCACCACCGCTTCCTTGTCGGCGAAGTGGTGATAGATCGCGGTCCGCCCGATGCCTGCCGTCGACGCCAGCTTGGCCATGGTGATGGCGTCGAAGCTGTGGTCGGCCATCAGCGTGGCGAAGGCCTCGAACACCCGCTGTTGGACCAGCTCACGATGCTCTTCGACGGACGAAGCGCTGATCCTTGGCACGGTGGTGACTTTAGTGTGTCGGCCGGTCAGCCGATGGGAGTGATGCGCGACGCGAGCATCCGGGTCCACTCGGTGAGGTAGCGGTCGTCGGGGACGTCGGGTGATTCGGCGCGGAAGAACATCGCGGTGGTGCGCCGGCCCAGCAGGGCGTCGACCCCGAGGGTGGCGATGGTGCGGCCGGCCGCCGGATCCAGGTCCGGCAGCCAGCCCCGGATCCAGTCGTCGAGTTCGGTGTAGAGGCCGTCGATGAGCGCGGCGTAGGCGTCGTCGAGGCGCGACGAGCTGTTCGACGGTGTGCGGGCGGCGATCTGCAGCAGCTGGCTCTCCTCGTCGATGACGCTGAGCAGATAGCGGCCGAGCAGGGTCAGCTCGGTGTGCAGGTCGCCGAGCCCGGCGAACATCGACCGGATGTCGTGCATCGCGCGCCTGCGGTCCAGCTGGCGGTCGATGCCCGCCTCCAGCAGGGACTCCTTGGATTTGAAGTGGTGGTAGAGCGCGCCGGAACCGGCCGCCAGGCCCGCCGCGGCCTCGATCTGCGCGACGCTGGTCGCCCGGTAGCCCTGTTCGCAGAACAGTCGCATCGCCTCGCTGACCAGGCGGTCACGGGTCGTCGTCTCAGCCATTGACCATCCCCAAGTGTTCACTTAGCATCACCAAGTGAGCACTTTAGCAGGCTGAGGGAGGGTTCGATGGCGGATCCGGATCGCCCTGTCCGGCGTGGCCGGATACGACGCACGATGCCGTTGGCCGGGTTCACCGCGCGCGCCGCGGGCGGTCGTGTGGTGGCGGGGCTGCGTAAGCAGGCCGGGGATGCCGACGCGGTCGAGCGTTTCCACGAGCGCACCGCCGAGCGCTATGCCGACCTGCTCGGGCACTCCAAGGGGGTGCTGATGAAGGCCGGGCAGATGGTGTCGATGGTGGACCCGAGCGCCGCCGGCTTCGGGGAGTTCTCGCCGTACCAGAAGGCGCTCACCCGATTACAGGGCGACGCCCCACCGATGGATGCCCGGTTGGCGATCGACATGGTGCAGGCCGAACTCGGAGGGTCCATTGCCGACGTGTTCGCCGAGTTCTCGGAGACCCCGATGGCCGCCGCTTCGATCGGACAGGTGCACCGCGCCACGATGACCGACGGCCGTGAAGTTGCCGTCAAGATCCAGTATCCCGGCGTGGCCGAGGCGATTCGCGACGATCTGGCCAACACCGAGCTCCTGACGACCTTTGTCCGGTTCATGAACTCGACCATCCCCGGCGCCATGCCGGACCTGCGCCGGGCCAGTCAGGAACTCACCGAACGCATTTCCGAGGAACTCGACTACCGGCACGAGGCCGCGAACATCACGGCGTTCCACGAGCTCTACCATGACCACCCGCATATCCGCGTCCCCGAGGTGGTGCCCGAGGCATCCGCCGACCGGGTGCTCACCATGACCTATCTGGACGGCGTCGACTGGGCCGAAGCGCTCACTGCCGACCAGGATCTCAAAAACGTGTGGGCCGAGACGATTTCGCGGATGCTCACCGGATCCTACCGGCATGCGAACCTGTTCCACGCGGATCCCCACCCGGGCAACTACCGGTTCCGGTCCGACGGCACGGTGGGGTTCGTCGACTTCGGCTGTGTCAAGGTGCTCACCGAGCAGCGGCGCTGGCAGATGGTACGGATGGCCCGCTCGGTGATCGAAGGGCGTAAGGCCGATCTACGCGATCTGATGACCGAATCCGGTTTTATCGCAGACGATTCGACCCTCACCGCCGACGAGGCCTATCAGTGGTGGTCGACCCTGATGTATGAGTTGCTCGGCCCGCAGCCGGCCACCTACACGCAAGAGGCGACCGAGCGTTCCGTCCGCTCCCTGATCGATGTGCGCTCCGGCGATCACCCGATCCGGCGGATGTCGGTGCCACCCGACTTCGTGTTCTTCTCCCGGCTCAACCTGTCGATGAACGCGATCTTCACCGCGCTGGGCGCGACGTTCGAGGCACGCGCCTCGGTGCACGATATGGACGGTGTCGCCGAGCCGGTCAGCGATCTGGGCAAACAGCACATCGCCTGGGTTCGACAGCGCGGCTTACCGTTTGGGATGGAGCATGGTGACCGGCGCTGAGATCGTCATCCCGCGGCTGCTCTGGGATGCCGCCGACCCGTATCCGTTCTACGAGGACTGCCGGCGCCGTGGCGAGGTGGTGTGGGACGACACCGCCCAGGCCTGGCTGGTGCTCGGCTACGGCCCGGCGCGCCAGGTGCTCGGGGGCGCCGATTGGACCAGCGATCCGGCCGCCAACCCGATCGCCCGCGCCGGTCTGGATCCGATCAACCTGCAGTTCGCCGAGCGGTCCATGCTGGTGTCCGACGGTCCCATCCACCGGCGGCTGCGCGGATCGGTGCGCGATGTGTTCACCAGGTCCTTCGTCGGCGGCCTCGCCGAGGGAGTGGAGGCGATCACGTCGGAGGCGGTCGACCGGCCAGAGCCGGGCGCCGCCTTCGATTTCATGGTCCAGATCGCGCTGCCGATCCCGATGGGGGTGGTGGCCGCCTGGCTCGGGTTGGGACCCGACACCACCGATCTGCTGGCCGAACTCTCGCCGGTGATCATCCGGATGCTCGGCACCCTGGCCGACACCGAGGAGACCAGGGCCGGGACCGTGGCGGCCGCCGAGCTGATGGGGGAGTTTCTCCCGCTGGCCGCCGACCGGCGCAGGCATCCGGGTGACGATCTGCTGAGCTTCATCGCGGGCGATCCCGAACTGGAGCTCGAGGACGTCGTCGTCACGGCCATCCTGATTGCGGTGGCCGGGCACGAAACCACAGCGAATCTGTTGGGTTCGGGATTGATTCGCCTGCTTCGGCCCGGCGCCGACGGCACCCGGTTGGCCGAGCGCCTCGACCCGGCCGACCCGGGTGTGGTGACCGAACTGCTGCGGCTGGACAGTCCGGTGCAGGCGGCGCTGCGCACCGCGACACGCGACACCCGGATCGGTGAGGTGACGGTGCATGCGGGGGAGACCGCCCTCGTGGTGGTGGCGGCCGCCAACCGTGATCCGGTGGTGTTCAGCGACCCCGACGAGTTCCGAGTGGGCCGGACCGGGGCCGCGCCGCTGACCTTCGGCTACGGCGCGCACCACTGCCTGGGTGCGAGCCTGGCCCGGCTGGAGATCGGTACCGCCCTGCCGAAGATCCTGGCGCGCGGACCGGTGCTCGCCGGGGAGCCGGCGTGGCGCGACACGCCCGCGATTCGAGGCGCGCTGCGCATTCCCATGGTCTTCACCGGGTAGCACAATCGGGGACCGTGGATCTCTTCGTGCGTTCGTGGGCGGCGCTACGCGCCGAGGTGGCCGGGCTTCGTGCCGAGGATTTCGCCCAGCCGTCCGGGTGCACGGGCTGGTTGGTGCGAGACCTGGTGTGTCACTTGGTTATCGATGCGCAGGACGTGCTGATCACGTTGGTGACCCCGGCCGGGGCCGAACCCATCCGCACCGCGGTGACCTATTGGGAGGTCTCCGACACACCGCCCACCGGTACGGAGCCGCTCGACGCGTTGACCGTCCGGTTGGCCGCGGCCTATCAGGACCCGGGGTTGCTGAAATTCCACCTCGACGATGTCGGGTCGGCGGCGGGGCGGGCCGCCGAACTGGCCGACCCGGATGCATTGGTGGCGACGCAGGGAATGGCGCTCACCGCGCACGACTACCTCGGTGCCTACGTGCTGGAGTGGACGCTGCACCACCTGGATCTGATCGCGAATCTCCCACACGTGGCCGGTCCGCCCGCCGAAGGGCTGGCGAGGTCGCGCGACATGCTGGAGGCGATCGCCGGTGCGGTGTTTCCGCGGTCGTTCACCGACGCCGACGCCCTGCTGATCGGCACCGGGCGCCGGGCACCGACCGAGGCTGAGACAGCCGAGCTCGGGGAGCTGGCCGCAGGGCTGCCGTTCGTCATCGGATGAGCGCGGTGTTGTTCGGATACTCCAGGTAGAAGCGTCCGGCTCCGAGTCCGCCGAGGAACAGCGAGAGCATTCCGGCGATAGATCTCGACTTCCCCCGCGGCGCGAAAGGAGAAAGGAAACGATGGTTGGGACGCGGAACTGCGTTGACCAGGGGAAATGCTGGTGCGCGATACTGGGATTGAACCAGTGACCTCTTCCGTGTCAGGGAAGCGCTCTCCCGCTGAGCTAATCGCGCGGGTTGAAACATTTGGAGGTGGAGACGGGAATCGAACCCGTGTGCACGGCTTTGCAGGCCGTTGCCTCACCACTCGGCCACTCCACCGCGGGGGTTGATGCCTTCGCACCTTCGAGCGGATGACGGGATTCGAACCCGCGACCCTCACCTTGGCAAGGTGATGCGCTACCAACTGCGCTACATCCGCGCGCCACGAGCGAGATCGTCGCCCGTCGCGAAGCAGAACATTAGTCCACCGAGGCACGCCTACACAAATCCCCATTACGGGCCGGGAACGAGCGCCCAAAATCAGTGTTTCAGAACGAATGAGGCGGCGTCCGGGAGTCCGCGAACCCGCCGAGGGTCGGTGCGGCGGGCCGCCGCTACCGAGGCGATTCTGGGTGCCGGGACCGACCGTGCTAGTCTTCGACGTCGTTCCCTGGTCTCGTAGCTCAGTGGGAGAGCGTCCGCCTCACACGCGGAAGGTCGCTGGTTCGAACCCAGCCGGGACCACAGAAAATGCTCGTCGGACGTGATGAATAGATCGTCTAACGTACTTCTGATCATCCGCCGACCGCCTGACCATGTGTGGCTGGGTCGAGAAAGAGCGGCCGCCGGCGAGTCGGGCGTCGGGGCCGACGTCAACAATTCCGGCGATCTCCAAAATCGTGAGCGCGAACGGATCGGCCATGCCGGCCGTTTGAATGACGCGTGAGGAGCCACCGGACGCCAGCATGGAGACCACTGTCTGCCCTGGGGTGTCGGTGTGCTGAGCGCATGCGACATCAAGGAGACGCCAAGTGAATGGGGCCACGTTCATCGATGCCGGGGGACGACGCACCCGGGTCCGTGTCGAGGGCGACGCGGGTGGAACGCCGATCCTGCTGCTGCACGGCATCGCCCGGAGTCTGGAGGACTGGGAACCGCAGTTCGCGCGATACCGTGAGGCCGGGTTCAGGGTCATTGCACTCGATATGCCGGGTTCAGGGTTCTCGGATCGCGTCCCGGGCAAGACGGAGCTGCGGGGGCTCGCCCGAGGCGTGGTTGAGACGCTGGACGCGCTCGGCGAAGTCAGACCGGTGCACATTATCGGAAACTCGCTCGGCGGAGCCTGTGCGTTGCAGATGCTGACGGTGGTGCCGGACCGGGTGGCCTCGGTAGTCCTCGTCGCCAGCGCCGGCTTCGGCGCCGAAGTCCATCCCATGCTGCGGATGATCGCCACGCCGGTCGTCGGTAGCCTCATGGCGCGCTATCCCACCCGCGCGAGCGCTCGAATGGTCGAGCAGACGATCTATGTCGACAAAACGCTGGTGACCGACGAGGCGATTGATCATGCGGTGCGAATCGGTCGGCTCCCGGTGCCGGGCAAGGTATTCCACGAGACGGCGCGGGCCTTGGCGAATATTCGGGGTACGCGATCGGCATGGCGGGATCAGCTGTTGGCTGATGTGTCGAGGCATCCGCGCCCGACTCTGATCGTATGGGGTGATGGCGACCGCGTCCTGCCGTCGAGTCAACTGGAGGCGGCACGCCGAGCCCTGCCGCACGCGCAGGTACATGTGTTCGAGGGGGTCGGCCACATGCCGCAGCTGGAATCTCCCGACCAATTCAGCCGAGTGACACTGGATTTCCTTCGTTCGCGCGTCGCTCAGTCGGGGGAGTAAACCAGAAGAGCCCAAGGAGATAAGTCGTGATGCAACCAGAAGGCGCCGTTATGCAGATCGCCCACGTCGTCGGGGATCTCGACGCAGCGATCGCCGAGTTCGGAATGTCCTGGGGCGCTGGGCCATTTTATGCCGGTGTGATCAGAGTGGAGTCCGGGCATTTCTATCGCGGAACGGAATCCCCGTTAGCCATCGATGTGGGCATGGCGCTCTCCGGCGGAGTGCTCGTCGAACTCATCCAGCCCCTGGACGGTGACCGCTCAGTGTTCAGTGAGGCGCTCGACGCGCGTGGACCGGGATTTCACCACATCGTTCGGCGCGAGAGCTTCGACGTCGGCGTCGCGCGCTGCGAACGGGCTGGCTACCCCAGGGCCCTGGAAATGACGACTGCGGCCGGTGAACGCACGGTGGTGTACGACACCACCAGGTCCAACGGGGGATTCCTGGAGGTCGTCGATCTCAACGTCACCTTCGAACCGCTGATGGGCCGCCTTGCCGAGGCACACGCCCGCTGGGACGGCCACATCGAGCCGCGCCGGTCTCTTGCATCGCTGTTCGGCGATTCCATCGGCGGCTGAGGCAAATCGACGTACGCCGCGCAAAGTCCCCAGCCCTTCTTCGGCGGACCGTTCGATGTGCGCGACCCGCCGCGTGACCAATCAGTCCTGCAACGTGTTTCGCGGTGTCGCGACCGCTACCGTCGAGGACTGGGCGAAGACGAATCTCGGGTGAGGTGACCTGCATGGCCGGCAGGCGGTATCACCAGCACCACCGAACACAGCAGCACCACGCCCAGCGCGACCACGTTGAGGATGGCGTCCCGGGGGCCGTACATATGCAGCATCGTCGCGTGGTAGATCAGGTGCAGCAGGTTGAAGACCGTCCAGCTCACCGCCGCGACCAGGATCAAGGTGCGGTTCGCCAGGCGGAACAGCGCTGCAGCGCTGAGCGCCGCCAGGGCGAGGTACATCGCACCCACATCCTTGGCGAAGTGTTCGTTGTACCGGCCGAGGGCGGGCAGCCAGCGCATTCCCAGGCCGGGAAAGGTGTTGAACCAATGCAGCGGGGCGAAATACGCCCACAGACCGACGAAGAGACCGGATCCGGTCAGAATGATCAGACACAGGCGCTGAACGACGGGCTTCATCACTGATGCCGTCCCGACGAGCCGGCCGGTCCGATTGTGCGGTGGGCGCCCGGGTTCATGTCAGCCGCGCACGCTGGAATGTCGCAGATGTGCCCGGGCGTCGACCTCTTGCTGCTCGAGGTAGGTCAGCATGGGCACATCGGGCGCGCACAACATGAAAACCACGAACTTGCTCTCGATGTCGTCGCGCAGATTGCCGGCCTGGTAGTGCACCGTGTCGAAGCCGGGCTCCCAGAAGGCCTGTCCGGCCTTGACCGAGTACGGCTCCTCGCCCTCCAGCTCGAAGAGGATCTCGCCTTCCAGCACGTAGCCGAACACCGGGCCGGAGTGGCGGTGTGGGCCGGAACCGGGATCCCCCGGCGGAATCGTGACGGTCGCGACCATGGCGCCCGAGTTGGGCGCGATCGGCGTGTTCTGATGCAGCAGAAGGTCGAGGGTGTTGGTCGGCGAGGGCCTGATCGGCAGCATGTACCCAAACTACTGCTCGGTGTCACCGATCCTTGGGCCATTATCATGCCGATTAGGTGGGCCAATCACCATGCGCAGGAGGCGTTGTCAGGGGCGTGAACACCATGGTTCGTCCCAGGACGTGCAATTCGACGATCTTGGTGACGGGCATCATCGACGTATCGACCCGAACGCCGGTACTGCGCCGACCATGCAGGTGCCAACGACGTCGCCGCCGAAGGCGGTGCGCCGGAGGGACACTCCAGAGACTGTGGATCGCGACAGGGCCTGCGATGTCGATCGGCCGCCCGAGGAGCCGCCATCGAGGGGTGCTCATGGGTTACCACCCTGGCCGGTGCGGGCACCGATGTCGTCAACGCTGACCGCCATCGGCCGGTGCCATTGACCCCACCCTTGCGATACCAGCTACCTGCTAGTGGGATGGTCGCAGGCGGGAAATTTCCAGAATATTCGCAGTTTCTACCCGGCGGACGCGATGGATCTGGCTCGTTCACACGTTGCACACAACATCAACGTGTCGAACATGGAATCCGCACAGCCAGCAGGTTTCGGATGTGGACGGCGGTCGCTTGGTGGGCGGATGCTGGGGTTCGTCGTGCGACCGACGGCACCACCGCTGTGGCTCGGCATCCTGGTGGCCGCGGGTTTCATCGCGGGCGAATCGGTAGTGGTGCATCTGCTGAAGAAGATCGCATCCGACGACGCCTTCGGCGCGCTGTTCCTGCTCGGCGTGCTGGTCGTCTCGGCGGGATGGGGATTCCGCCTCGCGGTCGCCACCTCGCTGGTGAGCGCCGCGGTGTACGTGTACTCCCATCTGGAAACCGAGGGCGCTCTGACTCCGACGAACCGCACCGACATCGTGGCGATCGGCGTGTTTCTGCCTCTGGCGTTGCTGGCGAATGTCCTGGCCGGCCAAGTCCGCTTGCGCGCCGCCGAGTCCGAACGACACCGGTTGAAGGCCAACGCCCTTGCCGGAGAACAGGCCGCACTGCGCCGGGTGGCGACAATGGTGGCCCGCGGAACCGACCGGCTGCAGGTGTATCCCGCAGCGGTGACCGAGTTGTCCGGGAGCATCGGCGTCGACAACGTGGCGTTGCTGCAATACGAGTCCGACGAAGCGGTGGTGCTGTTCGCCAGCCGCGATGAACGCGGATGCGGGAAGATGCATATCGGAGAGCGGATTTCCCTCATCGGGGACAGTGTCGCTGCGACGATCCGGCGTACCGGCGCCGCCGCGCGGATCGACAGCTACGACAACGTACCGGGCTCAACCGCCGCACGCATGCGCCAACTGGGTATCCGATCGGCGATCGGTGCGCCGATCATCGTCGATGGACGGGTCAGGGGCGCCCTGATGGTCGGCTCGTTACGATCCGAACCGATGCCGACCGAAACCGAGGCCCGGATCGGAGATTTCGCCGATCTTCTTGCCACCGCCATCGCCAATACCGAAACCCGCGAGGAGCTGATCGCGTCACGCGCCCGCATCGTGACCGCGGGTGATCACGCGCGACGCCGGTTCGAACGGGACCTGCACGACGGTGCGCAGCAGCGGGTGGTGTCTCTCGGCCTCGAACTGCGCGCCCTCGAGGAGTCGATACCGCCGGAACAGAACGACCTTCGTGACGGGATCGCCCATGTCCTGGCCGGTCTGCTGGACCTGTCTACCGAGCTACAGGAGATTTCCCGGGGAATCCATCCGGCCATCCTGTCCGAAGGCGGCCTCGGCCCCGCGATCAAAAAGCTCGCCCGTCGTTCGGCCGTGCCCGTGACGCTGGACGTCGATGTCGGGGTCCAGATGCCCGAATCCGTCGAGGTCACCGCCTATTACGTGGTCGCAGAGGCGTTGACGAATACCGCCAAGCACGCCCGGGCAGCCGAAGTCAGGGTGCACGCCAGCGCGCGCGACGACGTACTGCGGCTGTCCATCGCGGACGACGGTGTGGGCGGAGCCGCGGCAGGCCGCGGCTCCGGGTTGATCGGTCTCAAGGACCGGGTCGAGGCACTCGCTGGGAGCTTGGACATCTGGAGCCCGCAGCGGGGCGGAACGACATTGCGGGTCGTCATCCCGCTCAAGGATCAACAGCCGTAATGCATTTCACCGATGGCGATGGCCGAGGTGGAATATGCGCGTCCCGAAGAACGGGTACTGCGCCGGATAGTCCACCGGCGGCGGGCTCGCGCTGACCTGCGCGTTGCCGTCGCGGTAACACAGGGTCGAGTTTGCGCCGGTGGCCGTGCAGGTGGGCCCGGACGGCGCGGCATCGGCCTGCGGGGCGGCGGTGATGACCGCGGCGCCGGCCACCGCCAGCAATACCGGTGCGACGACGGATGGGATTGTCATGATGGCGATGCTCCTTTGTCGATCCATTTTTCGTCCTATTCAGGATCGCCTTCACACCAAGCGATGTCGTTCCCACTGTCGCCCATTTGTGCGCACTGGTCAGCGGGCAGCTCGGGGCACCTGTTAACCCCCAGCACATTCAGAACCCGGTCCGCGTCGCTGGTGCCCCTGTGTGCGCGGTTTCACCTGCGGGGCAACGGGTTACGCTCCTTCTGGCGGAGTTGTGGGCAGATCATGACATCGAGAACAGCTCGTGCATCACCACAGCGCTTGCGGCACGCTGCAGGCCGCCCTCCACCGCGATGCGCTGATCGTCCGGACATTCGAGCAGTCGATCGAGTGCGGTGGAGGCCTTCTTCGGGTCGTAGATCGGCTGGTCCTTCGCGGCCCGCGATGCGAACGTATCCCGGTAGAAGGTGAGCATCGGATCGTTCTGGTCGCGGGTCGGTGGCGTCGTGAACGGATGCTTCTGGCGGTCGTACACCTCGGGGATCAACACCTCCTTCGCCGCTTCACGAAGGACATGTTTCTCCCGAATCCCCTTCACTTTCATGTTCACCGGAACTCGAGCCGCGGCTTCGGCGACCCGATGATCCAGGAACGGAACCCGCCCCTCGATCGAGTGCGCCATCTCCATCCGGTCGGCGAGATAGTTCAGGATGAAATTCGGCAGTATCGTCTTGGAGTTCACATAGAGCATTTGGTTGAGGCGGTCGCGACCGGCGACACATTGGGCCAGGGGTAGGCGATCCAGCGCCGACGCCTGCGGTTGCACGTCCGCGAGGGACACCGGGAGATCGTCGCGCAACAACGGGACGACGCTGTTGGTCTGCGCTGCATAGACATTCAACGTCGCGGGCAGCCAGCCGAGCCTGCGCTCGACGGCCCGCATCTCCGGGCTGTTGATCTGCTCGGGCATCAGCAACGCGCGAGTCGCGGCGTTGGCGCCGAGCATCTCGTTGAGCAGTGCCGACTTCTCGCCGGCGCTCAATGTCGCATCGTCGTTGAGCGCGTCGACCCGGAAATACGGATAGCCGCCCAGCATTTCGTCGGCGCCCTCACCGGTGAACACCACCTTGATTCCCGCGTCCCGCACGGCACGGCTGAGCAGATACTTCGCGACGCCGTGACCGTTGAACATCTGCGCTTCGGAATGCCAGATCGCGTCGGCGTACGAGTCCGCGATCTGCCGTCCGGTGACCGGAATCGGGTGATACGTCGCGCCGACATGTTCGGCCTGAGCTTGCGCGATGGCCGCTTCGTCGTAGAGCGGGTTCTCGAAGGTGAGGGTGAATGCTCGGATCGGCCGGTCCATCTGTTGCTGCGCGAGTCCGAGCACAGCGCAGGAGTCGATGCCACCGCTGAGATACGACGCGACCTCGACATCGGCCACCAACCGTTCCCGCACGGCATCGCGCAGCGCCTCCCGAAATTCGTCGACAACCTCGGCGTCGCTGCGGGTGTCCGCCCGCATCTGCTCGGCGGTCGGAAACTCCCAGTCCCAGTACGGGTAGATGCGGACGACGCCGTCGCTGGCGATCGCATAGCAACCCGGCGGCACCGGACTGATCCCGGCGAATTCGGTTTTCTCGTGCGGTCTGCCCATACCGGCGATGGCGCCCTCGACGTCCCATGCGGCCGGTACACCCAGCGCCAGCAGTGCCTTGATCTCCGACGCGAAGAACACCTCACCGTCCACCACGGCGTAGTAGAGCGGTTTGACCCCGAAGCGGTCGCGGATCGCGATCATCGCCCGGCGGCGTTCGTCGGCGATGATCACTGCGAACTCACCCCGCAGGAGCGGCGCGGCCTGCATCCCGCGTTGCTGATAGAGGTGCAGGGCGATTTCGCTGTCGCTTTCGGTGGAGAAGCGGCAGCCGTTCGCGCGCAGACGCTCGCGAATCTCGCGGTAACCGTAGAACTCGCCGTTGACCACCAGATGCACCGCACCGTCCGGACTGGTCATGGGCTGGCCGCCGTTGGTCAAACCGACGATCGACAATCGGGTGTGTCCCAGCGTCCATTGGCCGTCCCGCGACGTCCAGGTACCCGAGCCGTCCGGTCCCCGGTGCTCGAGGCGTTTGAGCGCCTCATCGCGCCGCTCACTCGAAAGGCCGCGACGCGTCATCGCCGCGAATATCCCGCACATAGATTCTCCTCCGACAACCCCACCATCACGGGGTGAACCGAGAGCCGGCGCGAACCCGCGATGATGAGAGATTCTGCGATCTGATTGCCGCGAATGATTCGCAGTACATGCGAAGACGGCAACATCAGATCCGAAGACGCGAAAACCCATCTGTTAGTGGGCCGCTACTTGAAGCCAACACCGGAAATCGCACGTGACATTCCACCTGCCGGGAAACTGCCCGTTGTAGTGAGCGATGCGGTGCGATGTGGTGTTCGTCACCCGCTGAACCTCAGCCGTGGCCGTGTCGGTTGTAGAGGGCATGGCTATCGCACCGGAGTTGGGCGCCGCAGCGTCGGAGGAGGCAGCGCAGCTCTCGATGGTGTGCTCGGCGCGTTCGATGCTGCTGAACCTGGCCTACCGGATGCTCGGCTCGATGGCCGACGCCGAGGATGCGGTGCAGGAGTCCTACGTCCGGTGGTACATGCTGTCATGTCGGCAGCGCGGGGAGATCCGGGTTCCGCACGCCTGGCTGACCCGGGTCATCACGCGGATCTGCCTCGACATGCTCCGTTCGGCCCGGCACCGGCGGGAAAGATATGTTGGCCCTTGGCTTCCCGAGCCGATTCCGGGCCGCGATTCGTTGACCGAGCCGTCCTTGAACTCGGACCCGGCGGAGTGTATCGCCCAGGACGAATCGGTCACGATGGCGATCCTGGTGATCCTGGAAACGATGACGCCCCCGCAACGGGCGGCGTTCATCCTCCACGATGTCTACGGAATTCCGTTTCACGAGGTCGGCGAGGCACTCGGCCGCTCCGCCGGGGCGTGCCGTACACTGGCCAGCGCCGCTCGCCGGCGCGTGCGCTCCGACGGAGCCGACACCGTGGACGCGACGCTGCATGCCGACGTGGTCAACCGATTCAAGACGGCTTTCGTCAACGGAGACATCGATCGCCTGCTGCCGCTGCTGGAATCCGGCGTCGATGTCGTCACCGACGGCGGCGGCCAGGTCACCGCGGCGCTGCGGACCATCGACGGAGTCGACAAGGTCGGCCGTTACCTGGCCGGTATCCGCCGGTTGGCGGCGCCTATGCGGATCGAAAGCGCCCAGATCAACGGCCGTTTGGGTCTGGTTTTCCGCACTGCGGCCGGACCGGTGTGCGTGATGAGCTTCGACATCGCCGGCCGCACCGTCCGGCATATGTGGTTGACGCTCAACCCGTGCAAGCTTCGCTACTGGTGATCGGGCCCGGCCCTCACATAATGCGGGCCTGCCGCGTCGTAGATGTGGCGCCGTCCCGTGCACCGGGGATGCCGCTTGGCCAAAACACCAATTAGAGACGGGACTGATCCTTGAAGCGACGCGACATTCCGGCAGCAACCGCGAAAGTGACCGCACTGTCTGCGGTTACGGCACTGGTCGGTGCGGGATGGGCGCCACCACCCGCGCACGCCACCCCGCCGACCGGCGCATCGGCGGTCGTGCTGGCGAAGCAGACGGTCGGGGGTAAGGACTATATCGTCAGCGAGATCACCCTCGCACCGAATGGCAGCACCGGATGGCATACGCACGCCGGGATCATCTATGGCATCGTCAAATCCGGCGAGCTGACGCACTACGGTGCCGACTGCAAACAGGACGGCTTCTACGGACCCGGCACGCCGATCACCGATCCCACGGGTGCCGACCATGTGCATATCGGGCGCAACCTCGGCACCTCCCCGCTGGTGCTCGAGGTGACCTATATCGATCCGGCCGGATCTAGCACCTCCGACAGCGCGCCGAACCCGGGCTGTGGATTCGACTGATCCGACCGCGCGGGGACCGTGGTGCGGCATCGTGGCCGCCCGGTCGCACAGCAGCGGCCACAGGAACAGGACCTGGCCTTCGTGATGGGCGTGAAGGATGTACCACAACAGATCAAGCGTCTCGGTGACCTGCAGCACAACCGGCCAGTAGGTGTCACGTTCGGTCGGCGCGCGGTGTCTCGAGGGCAGCACGAACACACGAGAGGATGATCCGCAATGACCGTCAACAACAAGCGCCCCAGCACAACTGACAGAACCCATGTCGTGGTGCTCGGCGGTGGCTACGCCGGCGCATTGGCCGCCAACCGCCTGCAGCAGGACCCCAACATCGATATCACCTTGATCAACAAGCGTCCGCTGTTCGTCGAGCGCGTCCGGCTCCATCAACTGGTCGCCGGAAGTGGCGGGGCAACAGTCGAGCTGGACCAGATCCTGGGCAAAAACGTCCACCTGATCGTCGATAGCGCGACGCGTATCGACGCGGCGAATCGCAGCGTCACGCTCGAATCCGGCGATGCCGTGCACTACGACTTTCTGATCTACGCCGTCGGCAGCGTCGGCTCCGTGCCAGGTGCAGTACGCGGGGCCCGCGAGTTCGCTTTTCCCATCAGCGAACTGGAGCAGGCACAGCGGCTGCGCGACGTAGTCGATCAGTTGCCACCGACGGCGCCGATCTGTGTGGTCGGCGGTGGGTTGACCGGCATCGAGGCCGCGTCGGAACTCGCCGAACAGCGACCCGATGCCCGCGTGACGTTGTTGTGCGGCGGCACGCTCGGGCCCTCGGTAGGGGACCGGGGGCGGGCCTCGGTGCGTCGGCAGCTCGTCCGCCTCGGCGTCCAGATCGAGGATACGGCAACGGTATCCGAGGTGCACGCCGATCACGTGCGGCTTACCGACGGTCGCGAGGTGCCGAGCGCGGTAACCGTGTGGACCGCGGGCTTCGGGTTGCCTGATCTGGCGGTGCGCAGTGGGCTCACGACCGATCACATCGGCCGGTTGTTGACCGATGAGACGCTCACCAGTATCGATGACGATCGCATCATCGCCGCGGGTGACGCCGCCGCTCCCTCCGGCCAGCCGTTGCGGATGAGCTGCCAAGCCGCAATGCCGTTGGCGGCGAGGGCGGCCGGCACCGTGCTCGCCCGCGCCGCGGGTCGGGAGCCGGTGTCGCTGGGGCAGGCTTTCGCGGGGCAGAACATCAGCATCGGTCGCCGCTACGGCACGATTCAGCTGGCCCACGCCGACGACACGCCACGACGGATCTACCTCGGCGGCAGGGTGGCCGCCACCATCAAGGAGTATGTCTGCTCGACGGTGGTCAACCAGATTGCGAGGGAGGGCCGCAAGCCGGGTTCCTACCGCTGGCCGGGGGCCGGGAAACGCTCCGGCCGAGCGTTGCCGCTGCCGGAATTGCCCTCGGGCAGATCGCAGATCACACCTGCGCCGCGCACCCGGTGCTGACGGCCGGCCGGACGCCACGGACCCCATTGGCCCATCAACCCGACCGTGAAATGGACCATCGGGGTCACCGGCTCACCGACTACGGTTCGGATATGCGGATCTTGATCGCGGGTGCCTCCGGTGTGATCGGGAAACGTGTGGTGCGGCGACTCTGCGCCGACGGCCACAGCGTCACGGGTCTTTCTCGCCGTCCGGAGCAGGTGGCGCCGATCGAAGCCGCGGGTGCACAGGCGGTGGTCGCCGATGTGTACGATCGCGATGCGTTGCATGCCGCGTTCGCCACGGCGAAGCCCGAGGTGGTGATTCACCAGCTGACCGACCTCGGCGCCGGTGACCGGGCAGCCAACGCCAAGGTCCGCACGGTCGGCACCGGTAACCTCGTCGAGGCCGCACGACAGTTCGACGTCAGGCGCATCATCGCCCAGAGCATTGCGTGGGCCTATGCCCCGGGCGACGCTCCCGCTTCCGAGGACACGCCGCTCGACTTGGACGGCACCCCCGACCGGCTGGGCACCGTAGCCGGCGTCGCGGCACTCGAAGAAGCCGTTCAGGCCTTGCCCGAGTGGGTCGTCCTACGGTACGGCATGCTGTACGGACCCGACACCTGGTACCGGCCAGGAGGATTGATGGCACAACTGGCGGGTAGCCGATCGCTGCCCGCGACCGCGGATATCGTCAGCTTCCTGTACGTGGACGATGCTGCCGCAGCTGCAGTCTCGGCGCTCTCCTGGCCGTCGGGCGCTGTCAACATCTGCGACGACCACCCGGCGCCCGGGTACGAATGGGTTCCGTCGTTCTGCGACTACGTAGGTGCGCCACACCCGGAACGCGTGGCCCAAGATAGGGCAGGATGGGCACGTGGTGCCGACAATTCCTATGCCCGTACACAATTGGGTTGGATGCCGGTACGGCCGACCTGGCAGCACGCTTGACGCAGTAGCGGCCGCGGCAACGCCACGGTCATAGTGTGGTATCTCACTTTGCGTCGATATCACCTCGCACCCTGTCACATCCGCGCGTCCCGCGGTGTCTTGAGGGCATGAGTACGACATCGTCGGCGCCAGGGGACGCGCTCGTACACCGCGCAGTGAGCCTGGCCACGTTGAGGGCCGGTCGGGGCACACCCGGCCTGGCTGTGTCGTCGAATCTACAGCACCCCACGGGCGCACCGTCAATGTTCAACGATGAAGGAGGTCGGACATGACTGTAGTAGTCGATGCCGGCAGTGTGGTCAAGACCGACAGTGGGGCAGGCGAACTGACCACCCGCTTCCTCAGGGATGCGATGCCCTTGGTTGACCAGCTGTACCGAGGAGCGCACCGGTACACCCGTAATCACGCCGATGCGGAAGACCTTGTGCAGGAGGTGCTTCTGCGTGCCTACCGCAATTTTCACCAGTTCGCCGAAGACACCAATATCAGAGCGTGGTTGTTCAGAATCATGACTAATACCTGGATCAACCGTTATCGGACCGCCCAGCGACGTCCGGTCGAGGTCCTTACCGACGAGTTCGATCCGCAAGCCATGGGCGGTGGTTGGCAGCCACGACAAGGTTCCTCAGCCGAATTGCAGGCGCTTCAGTCTTTGGGTGATGACGAGGTCAGAGCGGCCATGCAGGCCCTGCCCGACGGGCAGCGGATGGCGCTGTTCTATGTCGACGTCGAAGGCTTCCGCTACCAGGAGGCCGCCTTCGCCCTCGACATACCGGTGGGAACCCTGATGTCGCGGCTGCACCGGGGCCGCCGACACCTTCGCGTTCTCCTGGCCGACACGGCCGCGGCCAAAGGCTACGGCCGCTGAGTGCTTGCATCCGGGCCCGCCGTCTCGTCAGTGATGTGGAGTGTTGTGCCTGGAAGACAATCTGGACGGAGAAGGTGGAAGATGGAGTATGTCAACGTCGCCGGCGAGCAAGATGCGCAGCCTCGCGAGCTCGCGCTGCGAGACCATCACGAAGATGTGTACCGGCTGTGCATGGCGGGTTTCGGCAGTCAGGTCGTGCGGAGTCTGGCGGATCTGTCCGTAGCCGAGCACCTGTCCGGCGGACCGCTGACGGCCGGCGAGGTTGCGCGACGCTGCTGCGGTGATCCTGGGCTGACCTACCGCCTTCTGCGCGCCGCGGCCTGTCTCGGTTTCCTGACCTACGACGACGCGACGTCGACATTCGCCGATACGCCGAAGCTCGCGGTGCTACGGGAGGACTCGCCGCTGAGCATGAGACACTTCGCGTTGGCATGCGGTGGGCCGGCGTTCTGGCTCCCTTCGAGTCGAATGACCGAGACGGTGCGCAGCGGCCACAACTTCGTCGTGGACGCGTTGGGCGAGGATCTCTGGGGGTACTTCGGTGCGCATCCCGAGGAGGGCCAGACGTTTCAGCGTGCCATCACGAACCTGTCCGTGCCGGCCATCCTCGACGCGGTCGCTGCAATCGATGTCGCCGGCGCCGAGTCGGTCGTCGACATCGGCGGTGCCAGGGGAGTGTTCGCGGCCGAGCTGGTTGCGCGTCACCCACAACTCAGTGCGATGGTTCTGGATGTGCCCGACGCGATGGCCGGGGTTGCGATCGAGTGCCGCCGCCGGGGTTTGGGCGACCGCCTCACCGGAAAAGCGGGGGACTTCTTCGACGAGGTGCCGACCGCCGATATCTTCCTGCTGAAGTTCATCCTGCACGACTGGGACGACAGATCCTGTGTGAAGATCCTGGCCAACATCCGGCGGGCCATGAAACCTGGTGCGCGACTGTTCATCGTCGAGATGACGATCGCGCCATCGCCCGCGCACCTGCCGGCGGCGCTGATGGACATGGTGATGATGCTGACGCTCACCGGGCAGGAGCGTGAGCCCGTGCATTACGAACGTCTCCTGAACGCTGCCGGTCTGACGCTGGCCGGCACCACTGCGCTGCATCACCCGTACGTCCTGCTGGAAGCTCGAGCGGGCGTCTAGGACCGCGCCGATATCAGGGATCGAGGTTCACGCTCACGACGGAAGGACATGCACAGAAGCGCTCCTCGCCGAGTTCGGCGAGGAGACGCTATCCGACATCAAGCCTGCGCGGCGGACCGAGATCGGTTGGCCGGTGCGTTCCGCCGAGTAGCTCCCGCGGACGTCACTCCAGATCGGCGAGGGCCTTGCGGGCCGCTTCCAGTTCGGATTCGAGGGCGGCAACCCGCGCGGCTTGCTGGGAGCGCGCCTCTTCGATCACCTCGTCGATCGGGATGGAAAGATCCTCGTGCAGCTCCTTGGCTGCCCGCGAGACGGCGGCGGCCGCGACCGCGAGATCGCGGGCCAGGAACGTGGTGCCCTGCTTGAGCTCCGCGCTCCATTCACCGTCGGCGGTGCCGGTGACGGTGAGGGTCAGCTGGAGGGTCTTGGTCTTCTTGCCGGCCGCCTTCTTGGCCGGGGCCTTCCGCGGCTTCTCCGTGTCCGGAATCTCGACCGGCGCCGCCGAGGATGCGGGAGTGGTCTCGGGGGTATCGAACTCGGTGTGCAACACGTCGGCTTGCGGTGCACCTACAGTCATCGTCACGGTAGTCTCCTTCTGAAGTTCGTCCGCCGTTAAGCGGGCCGGCGGCGCCCTCTATTAGAACACGTGTTCGACCTTCTGGGTCAACTCGACACGCGCCCGGATCACGCGAGTTCGAGCCGGCGGCGCAGGGCCCGGCGTTCCTCCTGCGAGATACCGTGCCTGAACAGGCTTCCCGCGGAACCGACGAGCAGCTTCGAGTAGTCATGCGTGGGATCGCGGACGAGATCCGACGTGGCGGCTTCTTCGACGACACTGCCCTGCCAGAGGACGTAGGTACGTTGGGTGAGGGCCGCCGCCGACCCGATGTCATGCGTGATGAGGAGCAACGCGATGCCCTGTCGGGGCAGCTCGCCCAGCATATTGATGGTGGTGGCCCGGTTGGCCGCATCCAGTGCGCTCAGCGGCTCGTCGAGGATCAACAGTTTGGGTTGCTGGATAATGGCACGGGCCAGCCCGACCCGTTGGCGCTGCCCGCCGGACAGTTCTGCGGGGCGCTTGCCGAACAAGGATTGGCTCAGTCCGAATCGGTCGAACAGCACCCGGCCACGTTCGACGGCGGCGGTTCGCGACGTGCTCGACCGCACCAGTACCGGTTCGATCACCGAATCACCCACCGGAATAGCAGGATCCAGGCTCGCCAGCGTGTCCTGGAATACGTAGTCGATCTGTCCGGAGCGTCGGAACCCTCGACGTTCGGCGCTTCGCAGCCCGCCGATGTCGCGCCCTTTGAACCGGATCTCGCCGGCCCGCGGTACGACGACACCGAGGATCGTACGCGCCAGTGTGGTTTTCCCAGAACCTGATTCGCCGATCACAGCCACCGCCTCCGCAGGCCCGATCGTCGCGCTCACGTTTCTGAGGACGTCGTTGTGGCCCCGTCGGCTGCGATAGGCGACCGATACGTTGTTGACTTCGAGCATCTGGTTCACCTAACCGACGGGGACGGCGTGGGCCCGAGGTGCAGCATCGAGACCATATCTGGTGTGCGAGTCGATCAGCAGGCGCAGGTATTCCGACCGCGGCGCGTTCATCAGCTGCTGGGTCGGACCGGCCTCGACGACGGCCCCCTCCCGCAGCACGACGATGTCGTCGGCGAGCCGAGAGACCACCGAGAGGTCGTGTGACACCACGATGATCGACATATTGCTCCCATGCTTGAGGTCGGAGATGAGATCGAGAACCTCGGCCTCGACCGTGACATCCAACGCGGTGGTGGCTTCGTCGGCGACCAGCACATCCGGTGAGCGGGCCAACGCGAGCGCTATCAGGATGCGTTGCAGCGTCCCACCGCTCAGCTCGTGGCGGTACCGGGTCAACACCTGCCCGGCGTCGCGGATGTTGACAGCGGCAAGCGCGTCGAGCGCCCGCTGGCGGCGCTCGGCGCGGGGGACCCGCAGCACAACACGGTAGAACTCGTCGAAATGCTGTTGCACGGTGTAGGAGGGATTGAGGTAGCTGCCGGGGTCCTGGAAAACGACGCCGAACCGGCTCGCCCACAGTGACCGCCACTGCCTGGTGTCGAACGTGCTGGCGTCCTCGCCGAAGAGCTCGATCGTGCCAGAGGTCTGATGCACGGTCGTCGGCAGCACCCCCAGAATCGACTTGACGAGAAGGGTCTTTCCACTTCCGGATTCACCGACGATACCGAGAACCTTGCCTCGCTCCAGCTTAACGCTGACGTCGGTGAGTATCGGTACGTCCGCCTCCAGTGACAGGTTCCGGACGACAATTGGTGTCTCGGTCACACTTTCCCCTTCCCGACGACGGACAGTGGCGCACTGTCGAAATCCCCGCCCGGCGCCGCGGCGGTGTCCGCGGGAACACGTTCGACCTCGGAATCGCGGAGCAGATCGGCCAGCGCGTGGAAAGCCCACACGGCGGCGATGATGAACACCGACGGGTAGATCGGACCCAGCGGCTGCCGACTGATATGCCCGAGGGTTTCGGCCAGAATCCCGCCCCAGGTCGGGGCCGGCGGCTGCACGCCGATGCCGAGGAAGGACAGCGAGGAGATCACGATCAAACCGGACGCAACCGTGTTGGCAAAGGTTACGGCCAGTGCCGGGATCAGCTTCGGCAGGATATGCCGTGATACGACCCAGTAGGTCGAGGCGCCGTAAAGGCGCGCCGCCAGAACGTAATCCGCGGTGACCGAGCTGAGCGCGACCGACCTCGCCACCCGGTAGAAGATGGGGGAGACGAGGATGCCGACGACCACGAGCGCGGGGATCAGACCGTTGCCCAGCAGGGCCGTCACCGCGACCGCGACGATGAGGAACGGCAACGCGATCACGGTGTCCATCAGCCGCAGGCTCGCCCACTCGAAGACCCGCCCGAGATAGACCGAGAGAATGCCGGGGATGGTGCCGACGAAGAAGGCGACCACGCTCACGAGCACACCGCCAAGCAGGCTGATGCCGGCGCCCGCCAGAATGCGGCTGAGGACATCGCGTCCCAGATTGTCTGTACCGAACCAATGCGCTGCCGACGCCGCGGCGAGCGGCTCACCGGCGGCATCGAGCGGGTTGTACGGCGCGAGCCAACTGCCGAAGGCGCCGATGACGATGAGGCCGACCACCAGGACCAGCGCCAGCTGTCCGGTGCGCTTGCGCAATACGCAGTGAAGCCACATCACGGCGATCAAGCTCCTCTCTGCCCCTGTGGGGCAAGCACGTTCAGTAAGGAGTTGACGATGAAGTTGAAGCCGACAACGGCGATGATGCAGATGACGAGAACGCCTTGGACCGCGGGCACATCGCCGGCGAGCGCCGACTCCGCCGCGTACATACCCAGCCCGGGGATGCCGAAGATGGTCTCGGTGATCACCGCACCACCGATCAGGCTCGGGAGCTTGAGCCCGACAAGGGTGATCGCCGGGCCGACACCGTTGCGAATCGAGTAAGCCCACAGCTGCCGAGTTCCCGAGTACCCGTTGAGCTTTGCGCCGAGCAGATAGTTCTCCTCACGGGTCCCGAGTATCGCGGTACGCAGCTGTCGTGCGATATCGGCGATCAGATCGAGGCTCAGCGCGGCGGCGGGCAGCAGAACGTGGGACAGCCACGGCCAGAAACCCACGGCGGGTGGCGTATAGCCGGCCGAGGGCAACCACGACAGGCCCACGGCGAAGATCAGGATGAAGGCGATGCCCATGATGAACGCCGGCAGGACCGACATCACGGTGGTGAAGACGGTGACCGATCGGTCCAGCCAGCTGCCGTGGTATTTCACCGCGAGGACGCCGAGGGCGGTGCCGACCACGATACCGATCAGCAAGGCGACCGCGGCGATCTGCAGGCTGATCAGGGCGCGGCGCAGCAGGACATTGCCGATCGGCCCCTGGGACACCCAGCTGGACCCGAAATCACCGGAGAAGATGCCCGACAACCAGTTCCAGTACTGGACCAGAAACGGTTGATCCAGACCCCATTTGGCGGTCAGCTCCTGCGCCGCGCCTGCCGATGGATTATCGCCGAGTACGACGAACACCGGGTCGATGCCGGAGATCACGCCCAACAGGAACGTGAAGAACGTCGCGACGAAGAAGACCGGGATCAGCACCCCCAGCCACCGAAGGACCACCCGCAGCGCGCGTGTGAGGGCGGTCATGCGGTGCCAGACGCGACGGTGACGCCCTTCCAACTCACGCTGCCCGGGGTCCGCGGGAAGTCGGAGATCCTCGTCGACTGAACGTAGGAGTAGTGGTAGGTGTACAAGTAGATCTTCGAGCCGAAATTCAGCGACGACCTCGCCAATGCCTGCACCGCCGGCTCGTATTCGGGCGTGTCGAGCGGTGTTGCCGAGGCGGCATGGAGCAGGTCGTCGAAGTCGCCGGGTTGCCGACCGCTGACATTGACGTTGCCGTTGGCCGAGAACTGCTGGCTGAAGGTCTCCAGGGGGTCGAGATAGTTGTGTGTGCCCGAGATGAGCAGCGGGTACTCCTTGGACTTGGTGAACGCCAGCTTCGAGATCGCATCGTCCTGCAGAACCCGGATATCGGACTTGATCCCGATCGTCTGCAGCTGGGTCTGCAATACCTCCGCTTGAGCCTGGTTGGCCGACGATATGGGGATCGTGATGGCGATCGAGCCCGGTGGGTGGCCGGCCGCGGCGAGTATCGCCTTGGCCTTCTCGGGGTTGTATTCTGGGTTGTCGAATTCGGGCACGTGGCCGACTTCCCCGGACTGGTAGGGCTGAGTGGCGACTTCGCCGATCCCGTTGCCCGCCTTGGTAAGGAACTCCTCGCGGTTGATCGCTAGATTGAGGGCCTTGACCACCTGCGGATCGTCGAACGGCGCGCGAGACAGGTTGACATTGATGTACCAGTTGTTGTTGCCGGCCGGACTGAACACCTTCACGCCGTCGAGCCCTTCGGCGGATCGCTGCGTTCCCGTGTCGATCGCGTTGACGAGGTCGTACTGGCCCGACGTCACCGACGCGGCCGCCTGCGCCGGTCCCGGCATCGGGTGGAACTCGATGCGGTCGACGTGGATGTTCGCCGCATCCCAGTAGTCCGGGTTCTTCTCCAGGTACACGTGATCGCCCTCGACGAACTCGGTCACCTTGTACGGGCCCGCACCGATCGGGTTCTGCTTGAGCTGCGCGGGGCTCACCGCCGGGCTGGGCACCTGGCCGGCTTTGGGGCCGAGCCGCAACAGGATGCTGTAGTCGGGGCGCTTCAGGTGAAGGGTGGCAGTCGATTCCGAGTCGGCAGTGACCGACTCGACCGAATCGAAGTCGACGGTGCGGGCGGATTCGGGATCGTTGAGCGCACGGTCGAAGAAGCTTTTGATCGCCTGCCCGTCGACGGGTGTCCCGTCGGTGAACGTGTTGCCCTGGCGAAGATGCAGCGTGAGTTCGGTGCCGTCCCGGTTGAAGTCCCAGCTCTCCGCGAGACCGGGCCCCGGCTTTCCTTCCGGTGTGACCGCGAGAATCGGCTCGTAAACGAGGTTCGTGTAGTACTGCGGATAATGCGAGCTGGTCTGCACCGGGTCCCAGTTCGGCGGGATGATCACCGCCCACTTGACGGTGTTTGCCCCGCCG
Source organism: Mycobacterium sp. NPDC003449 (assembly GCF_053588415.1). Classification (NCBI taxonomy): domain Bacteria; kingdom Bacillati; phylum Actinomycetota; class Actinomycetes; order Mycobacteriales; family Mycobacteriaceae; genus Mycobacterium; species Mycobacterium sp. NPDC003449. The sequence continues at coordinate 11,899 of NZ_JBSFPX010000007.1, read as the reverse complement.
GCGTCGCCGGCGCACGCGGTCAGTCCGCCGGCGAGTGCGACGACGAATCCGACAGCGCCGACGGCTCGGCGAAGGGTCCTGCGGACCATGCGATCTCCTTGTTCGAGACGTTGACGTGAGAGGCTCGCCATGGCGCGCTCGGCGCGCCGGGGCCACCAGAGCCGGGAGTTCTAGAAGAAGCCCTGATTGGGCGGCGGTGTTCCGTTCAGCGCGTAGCGGCCCACCGCGACCGCCTTGAGGGTCTTGGGATTATGGGCCGCGATCGAGCGGATGTTGCGCCAGTGCCGGTCGAGGTGCTTGCTGCGGTGAACCAGCGAGCCGCCACCGATGTCGAACAGTTCCGAGGCGGCGCGGTTGGCGATCTCGTCGATGACGACCTTGGCCTTGGCGTTGAGCAGCGTTGCCTGCAGGGCGAGTTCGGGCTCGTCGGCAGTGCCGTGCGCGGCGTACGCCTCCTGCAGTGCCGTTCCGGCGGCCAGCACCATGGCTTCCGCGGCGAACGCCTGACTGTGCAGCAGGCCGACGCTGTACTGCACGATCGGGTCTTCGGTGGGCGCGTCGGCCGGGGCGTGGTAGAACGCCCGCTTCTTGGCCCGGACCTGGTCGACCGCGTCGCTGGCGACGCGTCGCAGGATGCCCGCGATCATGGCGCTCAGCTGGATGTGGAAGAACGTGGCGCGGTACGGCAGGGCATCGCGGGTGAACACCCCCTTGGCGAAATAGTCCTCGGGCCCCACCGCCACGTTGTCGAAACTCACGGTGCCGCTGCCGGTGAAGCGCTGTCCGAAGCCGTCCCAGTCGTTGGGCCGGACCACGCCGGCGCGGTCGGTGGGAATGATCAGCTCGGCCTTGTCGCCGTCGACGTCGGTCACACCGACGATCAGCCAGTCCATGTACATGCTGCCCGTGGTGTAATGCTTGGTCCCGTTGAGCCGCAAGCCTTCCGGACTCCGGGTGATTGCGGTCTTGTACGGGAAATCGGTCGCGCCCGCCTTGGCGCTGAGTTCGGTCGATGCCGACCCGATCAGGTCACCTTGTGCGACCCGCTCCAGCCACTGAGCATCCTGCGGGCGGGTGCTGCGCAGCAGGTTCTCCACGACGCCGAAATGGCTGCGCACGATATGGGCCACATTGGAATCGGCGGCGCCGAGGTCGATGAACAACTTGTAGACATCCACCAATGACGCACCACCGCCGCCCTGCTCGACCGGCAGGCGGATCGCACCGAGCCGGGCCCGCTTGATGGCCTCGATCGCCTCGTACGGCAGTTCATCGCGTTCGTCGCGCCCGATCGCGCCGTCGGCGATGTGGTCGATCAGTTCCCGTAGCCGCTGTGAGCCGTAGGTGACGGCGGTGGCCTCGGCAAGTTCGGTCATCGCTGTAGTGTCAGCCGCCCGCGGTGCAGGATCAACGGGGTTCAACTACCGCATCGCTACGGCTGCGCTTAAGTGTCATCCTGCCAATGCGTAGTTCCGCTTGATGGAACCGGTAGCCGATTCCTCTTCATCCCAGCGACGGTTGGAGCTAAGGATTGAACGGTGGCGCACCGGCTTCTCCATTTGAATGTCAACGGCAACGGGCTCGCGAAACCGTTGAACAGCTGGCGGCGCAGCGATCCTCCGACATGGTTTCTCGACTTCGGGTCCTGGGAAAAGCTCGGCCAGATCGCCGAGCGTGGCCTACTCGACGCGGTGTTCCTCGCCGACCACCTGGGGGCCACCGAGTTCAGCAGGCCCTGGCACGCCTTCGAGCCGTTCATGCTCCAGACCGCGGTCGCCCGCGCGACCAGCCGCATCGGCGTGATCGCCACGCTGTCGGCGACCTTCAACCAGCCGTGGGACGTCGCGCGTCGCGCCGCGACGCTCGACATCGCCTCCGGTGGTCGGGCGGGGGTCAATATCGTCACCTCCGGTGAGGACTCCGCGGCGGCCCTGTACGGACATGAACCGTTGCCGGACCGAGAGTTCCGGTACGCCCGGGCCGACGAGGTGCTGAACGCCGTCAGGGAGCTGTGGGACTCCTGGGATCCCGCCGCCCTGGTCGCCGACCCCACAACGGGGGAGCTGGTCGATGACGGCCGGGTGCCGACGGTGCACTTCGACGGGGACCACGTCGGTTTCAGTGCCCGGTTCCAGTTCCCGCGTTCCGTGCAGGGCCGGCCGGTCATCGTGCAGGCCGGTGCGTCGCCGCTGGGCATCGAGGTGGCCGCCAAGCACGCGGACGCGGTGTTCTGCGCCGCCAACACCGTGGCGACCGCCCAGGCGTTCTACCGCAACCTGAAGACCCGCGCGGCCGCCCACGGCCGTAACCCGGACGAGCTGTTGATCCTGCCCGGCCTCAACATCACCCTCGGCAGCACCGAGGCCGAGGCGAAGGCGCGCCGCGCCGGGCTGGCCGGCCCGCTGGCTGTCGACGCCGCCGCGGTGGGCACGCTCGCCACCCAGCTGGGCGTCCCGGCCGACTTGCTGGACCTCGACAAGACCTTGCCGTGGGACTTCTTCGATTCACCGCAGTGGCGTCCGCGCAGTGTCGGCAGTGCCAATGCCGTCCTGTCGGTGGCGCGCCACGACAACCTCACGGTCCGTGAGGTGCTGGAGCGTCGCGCCAACGCGCAGAACGCCATCGTCGGGACGCCCGAACAGGTCGCCGACGAGATCGAGGTGTGGTTCGCCCAGCGCGCCGCCGACGGCTTCAACGTGAATTTCGACGTCTTCCCGTCCGGACTGGAACAGATCGCCGACCACCTGGTGCCGGAGTTGCAGCGGCGCGGGATCTTTCGCCGAGAGTACGAATCCACCACGTTGCGCGGCCATTACGGCCTGCCGCCGATGGCGTTACCCGACCCGAGCCGCACCGCGGTCACGGCCTGATCCGGAGATTGCCGATGAGCACCCGACAATTGCACCTGAATGTCAACGCGAACGCGTTGGGGCGGGCACCGGGTGGCTGGCGCCTGCGCGAAGACCCGCTCGGATTCCTCGATATCGGCGAGTGGGAGAACCTCGGGCGAACCGCGGAACGAGGGCTGCTCGACGCGGTGTTCCTCGCCGAGACACTCGGTTTCGCCAAGCAGGACTTCACCAAGCCGTGGAACGCGATCGATCCGTTCGTGGTGCTCACCGCGATTGCCCGCGCGACCACCCGGGTCGGGCTGGTGGCCACGGTGTCGTCGACCTACCGTCATCCGTACCACATTGCGCGCCTTGCTTCTTCGCTGGATCTGGCCTCCGGTGGCCGGGCCGCCGTCAACGTCGTCACCACCCGCTCGGCCAAGGCCGGTGAGCAGTTCGGCCTGGATGCCCATCCCGACTACGACACCCGGTACGGGCGTGCGGACGAGGCGATCTCGGTGATCAGAGAACTCTGGGGATCATGGGATCCCGATGCGCTGGTGGGTGACAAGGAGACCGGCGAGCTGACCGACCTCTCGAAGGTTCGGGAGGTCGACTACCTCGGCGAGCACCTGCGGGTGAAGACGGTCTATCAGGTGCCGCGCTCGCCGCAGGGGTATCCGGTGGTACTTCAGGCGGGTGCGTCCGAGCAGGGGATCGATCTGGCCGCCAAGCACGCCGATGCGGTGTTCTGTGCCGAGCACAACCTGGCGCAGGGCAAGGAGTTCGCGCGAAAGGTGAAGTCCCGGGCGCGCGGTGTGTACGGCCGCAACCCCGACGAGGTCCTGATCCTGCCCGGGCTGTGGCCGGTTCTCGGCAGCACCGAGGCCGAGGCGCGTGAGCGTCGCGACCTGCTGGGCAACCTGAACACCGCGGGCGGCGACGCGTTGGCCTCGCTGGCCAAGCAGCTCGGCCTGCCGGTCGACAGTCTGGCATTGGACGCGCCGCCGCCATGGGACCTGATCAACGCGCCGGACTGGAAGCCCAACAGTTACGGCTTCGCCAACTCCGTACTGGAGGCCGCGCGCACCGACAACCTCACGGTGCGGGGCATGCTCGAAGGACATATCGCCGGTGGCGGGCACCGGATGGTGGTCGGCACGCCCGAGCAGGTCGCCGACGAGATGGAGGCCTTCTTCACCGCAGGCGCTGCGGACGGTTTCAACCTGAACCACGACTTCTATCCCGACGGGCTCGACCTCATCGTGGATCACCTGGTCCCGGAGCTGCAGCGCCGCGGCATCTTCCGCAGAGAATACGAATCGACGACGCTGCGCGGTCACCTCGGCTTGCCCGTCCCGTGACATTAAATCTCGCTGTGCGCGAAGGGTTACCGCACAGCGCAAGCGCACATAACCTGACTGCGATCCGTAAGTCCCTGGCGCACCGAGGAGCCCCGTTGTCGAGATCGAAGCAGCTGCCATGAGCGTCGGCACCAGCGCACCGACTTCGGCCACCGCGGACGCCGAAGTCTCCGGCGGGGGCCACTGGCAGCCGTTACGCACCGCAAAACCGAAGGGGTCGTGGCGATCCCTCAAATCCGGCAAGAACGCCTACCGGTTGGCCGTGCCGATCGTGCTGGTCGTGCTGTGGCAGGTGTTGTCCAGCGCCGGCGTCATCCCGCCGTCTGCGCTCGATTCACCGGCCACGGTCATCAGCGCACTCTGGGACCTGATTCAGACCGGAACCTTGCAGGAAAGCCTGGCCGTTTCGTTGCAGCGAGCCGGTCAGGGCTACGCGATCGGCGCCGTCATCGGTTTGACCGCCGGCCTGATATCGGGGCTGTCCTACGTAGGCGAGCGGGCGTTCGACGCCTCACTCCAGATGCTGCGGACCATTCCCTTTCTCGCGGTCGTGCCGCTGTTCGTGATCTGGTTCGGCGTCGGTGAGCTGTCCAAGGTCGCGCTCATCGCCACCGCGTGCGTGTTTCCGATCTACCTCAACACCTTCGCCGGTGTCCGCAACGTCGACCGCAAGGTGGTCGAGGCAGCAGAGGTGTTCGGGCTCAGCCGGTTCGCGACAGCGATGAAGATCGTTCTTCCGCTCGCCATGCCGACGATTCTGGTGGGCCTGCGCTATTCGCTGGGCGTTTCGCTGCTCGCGCTGGTCGCCGCGGAGCAGATCAACGCGACGTCGGGCATCGGCTACCTGGCGCTGTCGCCGCGCGCGGCGATGCGCACCGACATCGTGCTGTCCATTGTCCTGGTGTACGCGGTGCTGGGGCTGGCCGTCGATCTCGTCATCCGGATCGTCACCCGGATCACCGTGCCCTGGCATCAAACCTTTCTGAAAGAGACGTGACCCGATGGTGACCCGCACCCAACCGGATTCCGCCCCGGCGGGCAGCGTTGCCGAGACATCTGAATTCGCCATCCAACTGGACGGAGCCACCAAGGCATTCGGGGAGCGGGAGATCTTCGCCGGCCTCGATCTCACCGTTGCGCCGGGAGAGTTCGTCGCGCTGCTCGGCGCCTCCGGGTCGGGCAAGACGACGCTGCTGCGCATCCTGCTGGGCCTGGACACGTTGGACAGCGGGATCGGCGGGGTGTCGACACCACGTTCGGCGGTCTTCCAGGAGCCGCGTCTGGTGCCATCGCAGAAGGTCTGGCGCAATGTCCTGCTCGGGGTCGACAGCCCCGCCCATACCAAGGCAAGGGCGCTCGCGGCGCTCGACGAAGTGGGGTTGGCCGGGCATGCGACCGCGTGGCCCGCAACGCTTTCCGGGGGTGAGGCTCAACGAGTCGCGTTGGCACGGGCTCTGATCAGAGAACCCCGGGTGCTGCTGCTCGACGAGCCGTTCGCCGCACTGGACGCCCTGACCCGACTCAAGATGCAGGCACTGGTCAAAGAGCTGTGCCGCAACCACCGGCCTGCGGTGATGTTGGTGACCCATGATGTCGATGAGGCGGTTCGGTTGGCGGACCGGGTACTCGTCCTCAAACAAGCCCGGATCTCGGTCGATATCGACCTCGACCACCACCGCAGTCCCGAACGGGCCGCGGCCCTCAAGACCCGCCTCTACCGCGAGCTCGGGGTCACCGCGGCCGCCGACCAACTCGACCAGTCCGAGGAGACCCGTTGACCCGCCACGGCGCAACCATGAAAATCGCTTCCGTCCTTGCGGTTCTGATGCTGGCCGTGGCCGGCTGCACGACCGCCAGCCAGGACGAGTCCCAACAGGCACCCGAAGGCCAACGCACACTCGACGGCGTCGATGTGGGCGATGTGACCCTGAGGGTCGGCATCTTCTATGACGTGACCCGGGCTCAGACCGATGCCACCGACTTCTTCAAGAACACGCCGTACAAAGTGGAATGGGCCCGTCTGAACGGTGCCGGCCCGACCGTGCAGGCGCTGTACGGGAATGCCATCGACATCAGTTGGGGGCTCAGCGATACCGCCACCCCCAAGGGCGCCGCCGAGGCCAAGGAGCCGTGGACCGCCGCCACGGCACCGATCAAGATCGTCGGACTGCTCAAGCCGTACGAGCCGGAGAAGTACCCGGGCTCGATCATCGCGGCCAACACGAAGACGGGTATCAACACCCTCGCCGACCTGCGGGGCAAGTCCTACACCTACAACGAGGGCGGTAATGCCAACGCCGTCGCCCTGCTGGCCCTGCACAAGGCGGGGCTCACCACCCGTGACGTGAAAGTGCAATTACTGCAGAGTGATTCGATCTCGTCGGCGATCATCAATGGCTCCGTAGACGCCGGTTCGACGTCGATAACCCGCGTCGGTGCGGCTATCGACGCCGGTCAGGTGAAGCAGATCGCCAGCGGCACCGAAGTGGGTTTCCCGGGTTACGTATCGATCACCGCACGCTCCGGGGCGCTCAAGGATCCCAAACTCTCGGCGGCGATCGGCGACTTCTCCGAACGGGTCGCCCGCTTCCAGAAATGGGGTGCCGAGAATCCCGAGGAGATCGCCAAGGCGTACGTCAAGACCCAGCAGCTGACTGACGACCAGGCGCTGTTGGCGGCCCGGAGCAGCGCGGCCACCCTCGTCCCGGTGGGCCCCGACGATCCGGGCACCAAGGACGAGGTCGCCCTGATGAAGGGTCTGCTCGACTCGGGCTTCCTGCCCCACCCGATCGACATCACGCAGTACCTCGACAACCGGTACTCCGAGCAGATCACCGGCGCGGTCCAGTGACAAGGCCGCGATCGCTGACGCTATTTGCGGCCGGCTCACCACCCGACCGCTCGGGGTGACTGCTTGCCATGCCGGACTATTGGATTCCTTCCCTCACCATCCGCTCAATGTCATCAACGGACTTCGACATCAGATGACTAAAAATTGTTGCGATTGACCGAGGTACTCTGGCGGACTCGTCGGCCGTTTGTAACTCGACAGCGCCTTGCAGCTCGGTTGGGGTGATTACAACGTTTGGATTCATCCCGAGAGCGTGAAGACGAGCCCCGAGTTGGTTCGCGCCGATGGCGCTCCGTGTCACAGATGACCACCGCCAGATCAGGTACTTCTCCGCGAGGGTGAACGTCGAAAATTTGGCCAGTCCGTTATGTCGCTGCCCACGATCATCGACTTTGTCTACCACCCACCAGCCACCCTCGTGTCGTAGGTCGAAGGATTGATCGTCGGATTTGAAGTGGATCTGAGAATCGTCGGGCTCAGTGTCGATTGAGATATGGGTCATGCGGGCGAGGCTGGTCCATTCAACCCAGTTCTCTGATAGCCGAGAGAAATCCGTCATCAGCTACTTGACCTCCTTCAGATATCCCCAATCAACCAGTGCTTCAACCGAAGCCTCGTCTCCATCGGGTGCGATAATCCGGTACTGTGTGCCGCCGCCCGGTTGGTGAAACCATGGCGCTGCTTGTGATTGTTCGATGTGCCACTCTGGTGGGAGTTTCGACGGGTCGTCAACCACATATTGGTAGTAGGGCTTGCTGGCACTGTCAGGGGGCAGCGCGCGTTCGGCGAAGGGAACGCCCTCGGGCGACAGGTATGCACCACCGGGGTATCCGAAGCGGTCGATAACGGTGCCTTGCGGGATTTGGGCGTTGTCAACGACGGTGCCGGGCACGGCGTAAGGCTTATTCGGCAGGTTGTCGTCGGGGTAGATGAGGCCGCCGTCAGGATTGGCGAACGCTGGTCCAGGATCGACGGCGTGGTAGCCGTCGAACAGCGGTGAGTCCGGCGGTAGTGGAGGAGGCGGCGCACCTGCTTCCGGTGCGTGAGTGATGCCCCCCGACGAGTTACCTCCTCCAACGGGTGCGGAATGGTCCATGGTCGTCGGTGCGGGATGATCAGCGACTGTGGGTGAGTGGTGATTCGGGCCCGGTGTGTCGACGACTTCGTGTGGGATTCCGGGGCTGTCGATGATCGCGCCTCGTCCCGCGAGGGCCGCCTCAGGACCGAGGACGAGCCCAGGGGTCGCCGCGGCGCCATCAGCGAGCTTCTCGCCGAAATAGTAGGCGGGATTAGGCGAGTTCAATGCATGCTCGGCCTCGTCCTTAGCCACCCCGATCGGGTTCGTCAGAGTTCGTGTGATGTCGTCGTTGAGGTCTTTCCAGGATTCGAGCACACCGGGTGCGCCGGGTCCCCCCACACCGAAGAGGTTCTTGACGCCCTGCTCCATGTCACGCCAGCGGTCGCCGAACCCCTCTGCGATACCAGGTTCGGGCGCTCGCGCTCCGTCTGGAGGGTTGTAGTTGTCCTTGGCGTCATCGAGGACATTGTCGAGCATTCGTTGCACCTCGTCAGCAGACCTGCCTGAGGCTTGAATTGCCTGAATTGTCCGTTCCACATCCTCCGGAGGCGCACCCGCGGTGTGCAGCGATTGGCGGGCGGTGGCGAGAACCTGCTTGCCCTCCGGGCTGTTCGGGTCCAGAGGTTTGGGTGGCATCTGACTTAATGCTGCGGGCAGTCCGCCGGGCTTTTCATCGCCAGGTTTATCAGGCGGGGCGTCCTTCGGCTGTAGCAGATCTTCGAGAGTGCCTCCGACATCACCGGTCTCGCTGGGATGCTCTGCGCGGTCTGCTACGGACTTGGGGACGGAGAACGGGCCGATCCGACCCGGTGCCTGTGCCGGTCTGTCCGCCGGCGCGTTGTTGTCGTTTTCGGCGGGCGTGTCCTCGGCGTTGACTTCGATTTTGTTGTCCACCAGTTGGACCGAGCCCGGAGGTTGATTGCGTCCCTCGTCCTCATCGTCAAACCGGATGCCTTCCAGTTCAGCGGCTTTCGCGTGCAAGCGCTCGCCGGTGAAGGCATCGGCCTGAGCTAGGCGCTCGGCGTACCAACGGATGTCTTCAGCGTGTTCAGCGGCGGCGCGTTGGCGGTCGGCCATCGTCAGTGGGTTCGCGCGGCGACCGTCGGTAACCGAGAGGTCCTCTCCGACTCGAAAACCGTCCTGTTCGGCCTCGGTGATGGCTTCCAGCGCCTCGCGTTTGGCGGCCTGAAGATCTCTGCCGCCGTTCTCAGCGATATCGGCGGCTTCTCCCTGCACCTCACCCTGTCGGAGGACTATTGAGATATCGGCAGTCGCTCGGTTTAGGGCGGCATCTTTGGCATCGCCCTCCCAGTCCGTGCCGCCGGGAGTCATGATGTTGTAGCGGTGTTGCTCGAACGCCTCCTCAGACTGTGTTGCCAACTCCCGCCAGCGCAGGGCGGCTTCCTCCAGAAGCCCGGTCGGCCACTCCTCGATCTCCGAACGGGTTGGTACTCCGCTGCCTGTGGCGACAGCGGCAGGGCTCACACCGTCACCGCGATAGCACCGGCTGCGCCATCGTCGGTGTCGTCGTAGTGCGTACCGCCCGCTGACATATCAGCAGCCTGCCCCGACATCCGTCGCGACTGGCGGTCCCGCACCGATCTGATCGCTGAGTCGAGCGCGTTCAACCCGGCGAGGCTGGCGTGGCTACCGGCACCACCGGCGATCGGGCCCGCCGTCAGCCTGGCGGCGAGGCTCTCGCTCTCGCCCGCACCGGCCCGTAAACCACTCGTCGTTACATTTAACTTGTTTGCCACGCCAAGCCCCCAACAAGCCAGGTTCGCCCACCGGGAGATTACCGCAGCATTGCTGTAGAAAGCATCGTCATCGAGCCGCACGCATCGGTGCCCCTCGACACCGTCCAGCGTGGCCGTGTCTGTCAGCTGAATGCTTCGTTGCTTGGCTGGTCCCGAATACTAGAGCTTGTTGGCGAAGCGCGCCGCGACGAACTTGTAGAGCGCGAGCAGGATGACCGCGCCGATCAACGCACCCAGGAACGAGTGTCTGACCGGTGGGGTGATGGTGAACTGGTGCGGGGAGAAAACGATGCTGCCCAGGGTGCCGCCGACATAGCCGCCGACGATCCCGAGGACCGCGGTGGCGATCCAGCCGAAATTCTCCTTGCCCGGCACGATCAGCCGCGCGATCCATCCCACGATGAGACCGAGGACGATCATCCACACGATATTCCAGACCACCACCATCTCCTTCTCGAAAGCGTCCTGAAGAAGCTAGCCGCACCGCATCAACGTCGGGTGAACGGCGTGCAAGCGTCCCGGCGCTATTCCACGACCTCCGGGTACAGGCACGTCCGGGTGGGCAGACACACAGCGTCGTGCCCCGGCGCTGTCGGCCGGATTCGGTAGGGTCCTGCGACGTGACCCAGAGCCTTCCTGTGTTGAAGTCCGTTACCGCCCGCCTGGCCGAGGAACTGGCCGTGGGGGAGCGCCAGGTGGCCGCCGCCGTCGGGCTGCTCGACGAGGGCTCGACCGTGCCGTTCATCGCGCGCTACCGCAAGGAGGTCACCGGCAGCCTCGACGACGGGCAGCTGCGCACCCTGGAGGAGCGCCTGACCTATCTGCGGGAACTGGACGCGCGCCGCGACGCCGTGCTGGCCTCGATCGAGGAGCAGGGCAAGCTCACCGACGAGCTGAGGTCGGCGCTGCTGGCGGCCGAGACCAAGGCCCGGGTCGAAGACATCTACCTGCCCTATAAGCCGAAGCGGCGGACCAAGGCGCAGATCGCCAAGGAGAACGGCCTGGAGCCGCTCGCCGACCGGCTGCTGGCCGACCCGACGTTGGTGCCCGACGAGGCGGCGGGCGAGTTTCTGGGAGAGAACGTCGCCGACGCCGCCGCGGCGCTGGAGGGCGCCCGCCACATTCTCATCGAGCGGGCCTCTGAGGATGCCGAGCTGGTGGGTGCCGCCAGGGAGAAGTTCTGGGCCGACGGCGCGCTCCGCACCGCGCCGTGGTCCGAGGAGGCGGCCAAAAGCCCTGCCGCCCAGAAGTTCCGCGACTACTTCGAGTTCTCCGAGCCGCTGGAGAACATGCCATCGCACCGGGTGCTCGCGGTGCTGCGCGGCGAGAAGGAGCAGGCCCTTTCGTTGAACTTCGACGGCGGCGACGACGAGACCTACCAGGCCATGGTGGCCCAGTCGCTGGGCATCGACATGACGGCGGACGCGCCGGCCACACCGTGGTTGGCGACCACGGTCCGGCTGGCCTGGCGGGCCAAGCTGATGATCTCGGCCTCGGTCGACGCCCGCATCCGGTTGCGTCAGCGCGCCGAGGACGAGGCGGTGGCGGTGTTCGCCCGCAACCTCAAGGACCTGCTGCTCGCGGCGCCCGCCGGTACCCGCGCCACACTGGGGCTGGACCCGGGGTTCCGCACCGGCGTCAAGGTCGCGGTCGTCGACGCTACCGGCAAGGTCGTCGACACCTGCGCGATCTTCCCGCACCAGCCGCAGAAGCAGTGGGATCAGGCCAAGGCGACGCTGGCCGCCCTGGTCGCCCGCCACGGCGTCGACCTGATCGCCGTCGGCAACGGCACCGCATCCCGCGAGACCGACGCCCTGGCCGCCGAGCTGATCGCCGAGATCCGGTCCGCCGGTGCCAAGGCCCCGGTGAAGGCCATGGTGAGCGAGGCGGGCGCATCGGTGTACTCGGCGTCGGAGTACGCCGCACGCGAGATGCCGAATCTGGATGATTGTGCACCAGCCCGCGCAGCCGCGTGTGGTCGGGCGGGCTCAGGAACACCATCCATCGTCCGAGGATGT